>JAYTKG010000660.1:0-8233 GCA_043730435.1 Acidimicrobiia bacterium
GTCGAGCTCCAAAGTGATGCCGTTCTTGATGTCGTTGGTGCTGATTTGGGGCATGAAAAGACCTCGTCGTCGTGGGAAGCAGCCCTTGAGGGTACCGGACAACACCCACTGCGGTCAGATTCCCAGGACCCACACCCGAATATCAGTGATCTTCGCAGGTAGCGGCTCAGCTGTTCAAGAGGCGGGCGACGGCTTGCATGGCGAGTTCGTAGCCGTGCATACCAAGGCCGACGATGGTGCCTTTGGCGACGGGAGAAACCACGCTGGTGTGGCGCCAGGGTTCGCGTGCGTTGGGGTTGGAGATGTGGACTTCGATGATGGGTCCGTCAAACGCGGCGAGTGCGTCGTGGATCGACCAGGCGTAGTGAGTGAACGCACCCGGGTTGATGATGATGGCGGCGCATCGGCCACGGGCGGCGTGGATGGCATCCACAATTGCGCCTTCGTGGTTCGACTGAAACGCCTCTACCGCCAGTCCGTTGCCGGTGGCTACCGTTGTGGCGGTAGCGATGTAGTCGGCTTCGGTGGCGTGGCCGTAGACCTCGGGCTCGCGCTGGCCGAGCAGGTTCAGATTCGGGCCGTGCAGCAGCAGCACGATTGGTTGATCAGACACGTCGCATCTCCCCAAGGGCTTCTTTGACGGCGGCAACGGGAACGCCTGCCACCACTTCGATTCCGGTCGGACCATCGAGAATGAACGTCAATCCGTCAATGGCTTTCTTGTCCCGCGCCATCAGGGCCAACAACACATCGTCGGTAAGACCTATGGGCAGGCGACCGTCGATTCGATACTCCCCCAGCACATGCAAATGATGATCGATCACGTCGGCCGATACCCGGCCCATCACCACCGCCAGACGGGCGGCAAAGACCAGGCCGATAGCCACCGCTTCACCGTGCAGCAGCGCATGGTCCGTCGCAATTTCGAGCGCATGAGCAAGCGTGTGGCCATAGTTGAGTAACGCCCGGCCCCGCTTGTTGTCTGATGAGATTGACTCGCGTTCGTCCAGCCCGACGACCTCGGCTTTGATCTGTACGCAACGAGCGATGCGATCAACGAGTGAGAGGGCGAGAAGGTCATCGCCGGTGAGAAAGTGGTACTTGGCCATCTCGCCAAAGCCGCACCGACGCTCGCGTTCGGGCAAGGTGTCGAGCGTCGACAGATCGCAGATAACGCCGTGGGGCTGCCAGAAGGCACCGACCATGTTCTTGCCCTCGGGCAGGTTCACGCCCGTCTTGCCACCAATGGCGGCATCGATCATGGCGAGCAAAGTCGTTGCAACATGAACGACCGGGATCCCACGCATGTACGACGCCGCGGCAAATCCGGCAACGTCGGTCACCATGCCACCGCCGACCGAGACGACACAGTCGGCCCGGTTCATCCCCCACGATGCGAAGTCTCGGCAGAGCGTTTCAATGGTGCCTAGCGTTTTGTGTTGCTCGCCAAGACCGATGGTGAAGACCTTGTGCTCACACCCCGGATCGACGCTGAACGGCACCGATGACTGCGTGACGATCGCGGCGCGTTTCACTCCCGTCGGAATCAACGAACCCAGAGCGGCAACCGCTCCGGAACCAACCACCACTTCGTAGGAACGGGCGGCCAGAGCAACGGTGACGCGCTTCATGCCAGCACCACGTCGAGAGCGTCAAGAACGTTGGGCTTGTTGAGCAGATCGACATCGATGATGACGTCGGCCGTCTCGATGTACAGCTCTTGGCGATCGTGCACCAGTTGGGTGATGCGAGCCAGCGGGTTCTCATCGATCAGCGGACGATGGCCGCGAGACCCCCTATGGCCAACCCGTTGCGCCAGTGTTGCGGGCGTGGCGCGCAGCCACACCACGTGCGCCGAAACCTGCATGGCTGCGCGATTCTCGGCTGCCAGTACGGCACCACCGGCAGCAGCGATCACCGATGGCATTTGCCGCTGCAACGCGTCGATCAGGACCTTGGTTTCGAGAGTTCGAAAGGCTTGCTCACCATCGCTGGCGAAAATCTCACGAACGGGCCGCTTCGCTTCCGCCTCCACGAGCTGATCGGTATCCAAGAACGGCCGGCCAATGCGCTCGGCGTAGGCACGGCCGATTGTCGACTTTCCGGAGCCCATCATGCCGATCAACACGATGTGGCGGCGGTCAGAGTCCATCGGCGAATGACTTCGCGTTCCGCACGAACTCGACCAACGAGTCGCCGCCAAACTTGCGTTGCGCCTCGGCTGCCAACACTAGGGCGACCATCGTTTCACCAACCACACCCATGGCCGGGACCGCGGTGACGTCGGTGCGCTCTTTGAAGCTCACCGTCGATTCCTTGGTGACGACGTCGACCGTCTTCAGCGTCGGGCGGTTCAGGGTTGCGAGCGGCTTCATAGCGGCCCGCACGACCAGGACTTCACCGGTAGAGATCCCGCCTTCGGTACCGCCCGCCAGCGAACTCTCACGCACGTATTTGCGCGTGGCTTCGTCCCAGTTGATGGGGTCGTGGGCCTCGCTGCCGCGTCGACCGGCAACCTCAAATCCGTCACCGATTTCGACGCCCTTTACGGCCTGGATACTCATGACGGCCTGCGCCAATAGCGCATCGAGTTTGCGGTCCCAGTGGACGTGACTACCGAGACCAATGGGCACGCCATAAGCCAGGATCTCGACGATGCCACCAAGACTGTCACCCACCTTGGCGGCCGCCTCGACCTCGGCAATCATTGCTTCCTCGGCGGCCTTGTCGAAGCAGCGAACCGGGCTCTCATCCACCGTGAGCAGATCGACGAACAACGGACGTTCAACCGACTTTGATCGGGCCGGTCCCATCTGAATCACATGCGACAACACCTCACAGCCGAGATGCTTCAACAGTTGTTTGGCCACGGCGCCAGCCGCGACGCGCGCTGCAGTCTCCCGAGCGCTGGCCCGCTCGAGCACGTCGCGGGCATCATCGAAGCCGTACTTCTGCATGCCAACCAAGTCGGCGTGACCCGGGCGAACCTGCGTGAGCGGGGTCTTGGTCTTGCCGGGAGCGGGCGACATTTCCTCATGCCACTTGTCGCTCTTGGTCCACTCGCTATTGCCGATCTCGATCGCTACGGGTGACCCGAGTGTGCGGCCGTGGCGGACGCCGCCGAGCAGCGTCACTTCGTCTTGCTCGAAGCGCATACGGGGGCCGCGTCCGTAGCCGAGACGACGACGGGCGAGTTCGCCCTGCACGTCTTCGGCCAAGAGGGGCAGGCCGGCGGGGAGTCCCTCAAGAATCACCACGAGGGCTTTGCCGTGGCTTTCCCCGGCGGTCAAGTAACGCAACATGGCTGTCAGTGTAGGGCGGCGACCCCGTTCGGCTTTAGCTAATACGACTACTGGACCGCAGAGCGGGCGGCCGCAAGCATGGTGGCAATGGGCGCTTCTTGGCCAGTGAAGAGGCGGAATTGACGGGCGGCCTGAAAGACCAGCATGCCGAGTCCGTCAACCGTGCGGCACCCGCGCTTGGTGGCAGCATGGAGCAGCGGCGTGATGAGCGGTTTGTAGATGAGGTCCACCACCACCTGCTTGGGCCCAAGCAACCCAGGGTCGAACGGAAAACCACCCGAGCTGCCCATGCCGACCGAGGTGGCGTTCACGATGATGTCTGCATCGGCGAGATCGTGCGCGCTACCGACCCGACCGATGCCGAGCGCCAGCTTCGCCGCCGTTGCGGCCTTCTCGTTGTCCCGATTGATGACCACAAGCTCCCCTGCGTTGGAGCGGCCAAACGCCTCTGCGATCGATCGTCCTGCTCCGCCGGCTCCCAGCAGCACGACGCGGCGGCCCGCTATGTCGATGTCGTCGTGACGGAGGGAATCGAGCAGACCGTCACCGTCGGTGTTGTGGCCAGCCAAGCCGCCGTCGGGCAGGGGCACAACCGTATTGCAGGCCGCCAGCGCACGGACGGCCGCTGACGGTTCGTCCACAAGGATCGCCACGTCGTCCTTGTGCGGCATGGTGACGGACAATCCACGAAGGCCAAGCGCACTCACCGACCGCAGTGCTGACGCCAGGTCGCGTGGAGCCACCTCGAACGCGACGTAAAGCCAGTCGAGGCCCAGCTCGCGGTAGGCCGCATTGTGAATAGCGGGTGACATCGAATGGCGAATTGGTTGTCCGATAACGCCGGCCACGCGAGTGTTGCCTGAGACCATTGCGTTAGCCAAGGAGGCCGGCGGCACGGGCAGCAGCCACGTTCTCGTCATGCTTCTCCACCGTCGTGGCAAAGACGTGATGGCCCTCTTTATCATTCACCACGTAGTACAGGTACTTGCATTGCTCCGTGCCAGGGCACTCGGACAACGGAGGATCTGGTGCCGGGTTGAGCGCAGCCCGAATGGAGGCAGCTCCTGGGCTGGCGATGGGCGTGGGCGGCAGACCCTTGTGCATGTAGACATTCCACGGCGAGTCGGTTGCTCGTAACGTCTTGAACGGAGTGTTGGCCGGCTGACCGTAAAAGAGGGCAGCATCGATCTCGAGTTCCTTGTCGATACCCAAACGGTTGTAGATGACCGACGCAATCTTGGCTCGGTCCTCATCGAACTTGGCTTCCTTCTCTACCAGCGAGGCAACGATCAGCACTTCGTAGGGCGTGCGGAGAATTTTCTCGGGGGCCTTGTCGAGGCCCTCTCGATTTCCGACCAGCACCATCTGGTTGATCATCTTCTTCAAGACGGTGGCCTCATCCTGATCACCGGCAAACTGATACGTATCCGGAAACACAAGACCTTCAAGGCTCGTCACACCGGCGGGCTGGAACGGCGACTTCACCTTGCCGCTGTTGGCGACGTCCATGAATGACGGGGGGGTGAAGCGCAGGACTTCCTTCGACAGTCGACGGCTGATCTGATCGAGGGTGAACCCCTCGGGGAAGGTCACCTTCTGGAAAATCTGGCCCGGGGATGTGCGCAGCGCGCGGGTGACTTCGCCGAGGTTGTCGTGGACGGCAATCTGGAACGTGCCCGTCTGCAGTTCGAGCCCACCTTTTTGCTTCACGTACTGCTGGAAGACCTTCGCGTTCGTGATGATGCCAGCGCTCTCCAGCCGAGTAGCCACGGTCACGATGTCGTCGTCGGTAGTGACGGTGAAGGCGACCTTGGCGCCGGGCTTACCCGGTGGATTCACCTGGCGCAATACCCACAGGCCGTAAAAGCCGCCGACGACGATCGCACCGCCAACGGCGAGAAGGAAGAGAAAGCCCAGCACCTTGGCGATGCCGCGGCTCGGGCGATTGCGCTCGCCTTCGAACTCATAGAGATCGTCGGGGGCATCCCATTCATCCTGCTCCCAGTCGTGCAATACCGGAGGTCTTGCCATCAGCGAGCCGCCTTTCCGTCCAGCCAGGCCTGCAGCATGACCGCGGCCGCCACCTTGTCGACCAGTTTACGGCGATTGGTGGCGGAGATGTTGGCCTCCATCAGAGCCCGGTCGGCCGAGACGGTGGTGAGGCGTTCATCAAACGTTTCCACGGGCACCCCGACCACGCTAGCCAGCTCGGCCGCCTCCGCTACGGCACCCTTGGCCGCTGGACCGTAGGAACCGTTCATGTTGAGGGGCAGCCCAACAACGAGAAGTACGGCTTCCTCGTCTTGGATGAGGGCCTTTATCACCTGGTGATCGCGGGTTTTGCTGCCCGACCGTTGGATGACGGTGCGCGGGGTGGCGATGGTTCCCGACAGGTCACTGACGGCCACGCCGATGCGCTTCGTACCGAGGTCGAGCGCAACAACCCGCATCAGGAAAGGCCGGCTGCCTTACGAGCGATGCTGATGGCCTCGGCGATGCCTTCGACGTTCTTGCCGCCAGCCGTGGCCACGTCACCCTTGCCACCACCGCCGCCGCCGACCGCTTTGGCGGCGTCCTTGATGAGAGCACCGGCTTCGAGGCCGGACTCGGGGTTGGTGGCCGCTACCAATGACACGCCGCCGGTGTCGGTGACGCCGATCAGGATGGCGGCACGAATACCCGACTGTTGTCGGATAGCGAGCGCAAGGTCGCGCAGATCTGCAGCAGCCAGTCCGTCGATCTGGGTGACGACGATGCCTTCTTCAGCCTTGGCTGCGAGTTCTGAGGCCTGGCCGGTAGCCGCCTTGGCGCGCAGCGACTTGATCTCGTCTTTCAGTGACTTGATCTCGTCGAGGCGCTTTTCGATGCCGTCGATGAGCGTGTCGGGAGTGGCGCCGACCATGCTGGCAGCCTGGGCAACGGTGGCACTCTCCTTCTGGAGGAGCGCAACGCTGCCGAACCCGGTGACCGCTTCGATGCGGCGCAGGTTGGAGCCGATGGAACCTTCGCTGACGATCTTGATGGTGCCGATGTCGCCGGTGGCTTTCACGTGCGTTCCGCCGCAAAGTTCGAGCGAGTTGCGACCGGCTTCAAGCACGCGAACGATGTCGCCGTACTTGTCGCCGAAGAACGCGTGAGCGCCCATGGCCTCGGCTTCCACTTTGGTGGTCTCATACGAGCGCACCGATTCGTTCGCCAGCACTTCGCCGTTGGCCAGTGCTTCGATGCGGGTGATCTCTTCGGACGTGACTGCGGCGTAGTGGCTGAAGTCGAAGCGCAGACGATCGGGCTCCACCAGTGAACCGGCCTGCTTGACGTGCTCACCCAACACCTCACGCAACGCCCAGTGGAGAATGTGGGTGCCCGTGTGGTTGCGGCGAATGGCGTCTCGCCGCGTGTTATCGATAGTGGCCGTTACGTCTTGCCCAGGGAAGATTTCCCCCTCGACGATGCGAGCCAAGTGCCGTCGCAGCCCAGGAATAGCATTGGTGCAATCGGTCACTTCGGCCTTGCCGGTGTGCGATACGAGCGTGCCCGAATCGCCAATCTGGCCACCCGATTCCGCGTAGAACGGGGTGCGGTCAAGGAAGATTTCCACTTGGCCATCGGCGGCGGGCATAACGGCCAAAACACGTCCGACCGATTCCTGCTCGATGTACCCGGTGAACTCGGTGGTGCCGAAGTTCTCCATCACTTCGCGATAGAGATCGACGCGATCCTCATCAACGTTGGCGCCCTTGCGCGCGGCCTTGGCGCGGGTGCGCTGCTCCTGCATCTCGCGAGTGAAGCCAGCGGTGTCGACGGCGACGCCGCGCTCCTCGGTGATCTCGGCCGTCAGTTCCAGCGGAAATCCATAGGTGTCGTGCAACGTGAACGCAGTGGAACCCGACAGCGGCTGACCCTTCAGGTCGCTCAACTCGTTGTCGAGGATCTTCAGGCCGGTGCGCAGCGTCTGGCGGAAGCGCTCTTCCTCACGAGTGATGACGTTCAGGATGAAGTCGCGGTTCTTGACCACGTCGGGGTAGGCGTCACCCATGACATCAATGGCCGTGCTCACCAGGTTCGGGAGCACCAACTTTTCGCTGCCGAGCATGTACGCGTGACGCACGCCGCGACGGATAATGCGACGCAGCACATAGCCCCGCGCTTCGTTGGACGGGAAGACGCCGTCGTTCACCAGCATGGCACCAGAGCGGGCGTGTTCGGCCATGATGCGCAGGCTGATGTCGGTGCGCTCATCCTTGCCGTACGACTTGCCGGTGGCCGAGCAGGCCTCATGGATGATGGGCTGCATGACGTCGGTGTCCCACACCGCGGTGACGCCTTGGAGCACGCTGAGGTTGCGCTCGAAACCAGCTCCGGTGTCGATGGACGGCTTGGGCAGCAGCGTGCGGCTTCCGTCGTGCGACTGGTTGTATTGCATGAAGACGAGGTTCCAGATTTCGACGAACCGTTCCTCGCCACCGAACTTCGGTCCACCATCGGCGCCGTGCTCGGGGCCGAAGTCGTAGAAGATTTCCGAGCACGGTCCGCACGGTCCGGTGTCGCCCATCTGCCAAAAGTTTTCGCTGTCACCCATGCGCTGAATGCGATCACGAGGTACGCCAGCAGCGTCGTGCCAGATCTCCTCGGCCTCGTCGTCACTGTCGTGGACGGTCACCCAAAGTTTGTCGGCCTCCAGACCGAGCACCTCGGTATAGAACTCCCAGGCGTATGGAATGGCGTCGGCTTTGAAGTAGTCACCAAAGCTGAAGTTGCCGAGCATCTCAAAGAACACGAGATGGCGTTTGGTACGGCCGACATCGTCGAGATCGTTGTGCTTGCCGCCGGCTCGGACACATTTCTGCGAGGTGGTGGCCCGCTTGAACGGCGGTGTCTCATCCCCCGTGAAGTACGACTTGAACGGCACCATGCCCGCGACCGTGAACAAA
>JAYTKG010000661.1:0-4302 GCA_043730435.1 Acidimicrobiia bacterium
GGATTTCCCGCAAAATTTCCACCCGCGCATGACCACGAAGTGAGACCAACAAAGCCATTGTTTCCCGCTGACGTGTTGAACAATCGGATGTACTGACCGGAAGGCGTAGAGGTGGACATTGACCACGACGTAAGGTCTGTGCCAGCTGCCGCCCACGCATTGTAGGCATCCCAGCCACGCGCCCCGTAGTTCATCGAAGGAGTTACGGTTCCCTCGTTTTTGATCTTTACGCTCGGCCCCGGCCATTTGCACTGGTGAAATACCCAGGCGTGGGCGGGAAGGCTCTCTCCAAAGGTGGCAATGGTGCCAACAACGATTAAACCTGAAGCGAGTATACGGCGGGTGGGCGGTGCAACCATCGCAACTCCTTGATAAGGGTTCCGAAAATAGCATCGACATTTGGGTCGACCTACTCATAGTTGTCTTTCCATCGCACTATATCGGCGGCGGTAGCAGTAGTCAAGCGGTACTTCGCTGGTTGAGTGAGAACCGCCTGGTTTGGTCGCAAGCAGTGGGTGCGAGCGGACTTTGATACGCGCTCGCATGCTTCGACGTAGCGGGTGACGGACGGGTCGAGCGGCACTTCGACAGTTGCGGCACGAATTGTCGGGGCGCGCACGGCGACGGCGGGCAACGGCCGGTCGGGGATCATGCCCGCTCTGCTCGCGAGCCAATCGAGCGCTTCGACACGAGGGACACCTTGGGTGACGCGGACGAGGTCGACGGCGTCGCCTCGGTGGTTGTTGTCGCCAGACCAGCATCGCCAGCGTTCGTGGCCGCGGTGATCGGTGTGGATCGTCACTGACGCGTGATGGTCGTCGTGTTCCGGTAGCGGGCAATGCCAGCGTCGACCTCGGGTGGCGAACATCGCCGGTTCGGCGAGATCATCGAGCAGAGCGGCGAGGTCGGTTCGAGCGAGGACATCGTCGATCCGCCATCCTGGCCGCGGGCCGCCGCTCACGCCGTTGCTCCCAGTGAAGGTTGAGGATTCTTCAGTGAGCGTGAACCCATGGCGGTTGACCCCTACGTGCGCATGTTCCACCAGGCCCGTAACCTGATGGAGCTGGTTGAGGGCATCGCGAGCGCTAAGGATCCAGCTGACGAAGTGGAACTCAAGCTGGTGACGGTCGCAAACCAGGAAGGCCCGGACCGGGCTCAACGACAGCTCGAGAACCTGATGCAAATCAAGAGCAGCGCTGCGTTACTCGGGGTCGTCTTCGACTTCGAGATGGTCGAGCCCGCAGCGATCCATGACCGGTCGATCACCACGGACACCGGCTGGAAGATCGTGCTTGGCCGCGGCCTCGACATCTTCCAGCGCGCCCCCGACAGCCCGTTCGATCTCGCCACCAAGTATCAGCGGTACCGCGAGGTGAAGGGCTTCGGAGTCACGTATCTTCGCGACAGTAACCCGGACGCAACGAGCGGGGCATGAGGGCGGACGAGTGACAAGCGACGGGCTTTCGGAATCGAACGTCGGCGGCGCTCTCATGGAGTACTTCGGCGTAAGCAATCTGCCGAAGAACGAGTCCGGCCAAACTTTGCCGAAGTCGCTCGGCGACTTTCTTGGGAACCCAAACCGCATCGCGCCGTTCGTTGCCCATGCTGCCGCAGAACGCCTCGTTGCTCGCGGCTACATGGTGAACGTCGGCCAGACGGCTGGCCCTCCAATGTTGGGCACGCGATATGTCGCAGTGGGCACTTCGGGCGCTGGGCTGGACATCTTCGACTTTGTCGTCGGGGGGTTTCCTGAGATTCGCCGGCGGAGATGGGACGCCGTGCTACATCTCGACGTCACGAAGCCTGATGGAGCGTCTGATTCTGGCACGGGGTTCCTCGTCGCAGATGGGCTCCTGGTAACGGCAAGGCACTGCATCGAAGGCATGCGGTTCAAGATTTGTGACCCTCGATCGGATGGCGACTACATCGAGACAGCAGGAGAACCTTCGTTGAGCACCGCCGACCTCGCCATCGTCCCATTGAAATCCGGGCACGGAATCGGACCGTTTCGGATCGGACAACCGCGTCACGCCACTGGTGCCGTTTCACACCAGCCACCTAGAATGCGTCGAATACACCGCTGCCTTGGTTTCGGTTGTGCGAAAGGAGCCTTGGAATGCCTGCTGCGTTGGTACCGTCGTTTTCAATCTCGCGCCTACAACTGAGAAAGTTGAAGGTCAACGTCTATTTCGACGCGGTTGCAGATGAGGGCTTTCCTGTTATGCAGAATCCGGCACCTGGCGACCTAGACCAAGTTTTATTGAAAAATGTCATCGAGTATATCGTCGAGGCTGTGGAGCGAATGACTGGCTTCTCGCCGAAGTCAGTCAATGACACCACGACGACTGGGATTGTGATTGCGATCGGATCGCAAGCCGTGGCGAGGCTTCTGCCGTTGGATCAGAGTGTCGTGTCGGCGCTCCGACTCGATCCTACAGACTCTTCTCGTGGCAATTCTTCGTTCTATGTACGTACTGATCCCGGCCGAGTTGTCATCGCTGCGAACGCAGTCCAGGGCGCCGCCGCAGGAGTCGTTGAACTACTGGAATCGGTGGACTACGAAGTCCTAGGGGTCGGGCCGGGCTGGACCTACGTGCCCGATTATCGCAACCGAGATCTGACGTTCACTATGCAACGTTCCCGTCGCCCGCAGTTCCGCCATCGCGAGTTCGGTGTCGACTACAACAGCGGGCTGAACCTTGCGTTGGCGTCGCCCGACGAGTCGTCCAAGAAGAGCTACGGCCGATGGCAAGTCGGAACTCGGATGAACTCAACCCTTCCGCGGTTTCCTGGTCATCGCTTGCAGGACTTCGCGCCGTATGTCGCCCGGAGGATCCGCGACACACTCAATCCAGAGGGACTCCTAGCCGAGGTCACGATTGGCACATTGGCCAACAGAATCAATCTTCGGCCGAATGCGAGATCTCTCTATGTATGCAGCGATCGTATGGTGAATGATGTCAACACGGATGCGCATCCCGACGGCAAAGTTCCGATAGTTCTTTCTGGAGTCAAGCGCGCCGATGAGAGCTACGAGTGGAGCGACCCGCGTATCGCGACGGCTTTCGACATCCCGGCGGATATAGATGTGTCCCTTTCTTGGGTGCGCGATCGCGTCTTCGAAAAGATGAAGTCGGACGTTGAGAACGGCTTGGCCACTTACCCTGATGACGTAACGGTGTTTGGAGTTGAACCCGCCGACGGCGGCGGGCCTAACAGGCTTGACCTTGCGAGCTGGCCTGTCTGGTACGTCGACGAACTCGGGAAACAGGGCCGCGCGTTCGGCGCGTACAAACTCCATGGTCACTTCGGAATCGATCAGCCGATGGAGGAATGGGATCCAACCAGTGCAAGCAACGTTGTCTTCGGGATGGGAAATTGGTTGCTCTGGAAGTACGACGAGTACGTGGCTACGACTTCGTTACTTGACCCGGCGTTTGGGTTGACGGCCACAGGGCGTCGCAAGATCGACTTGGTTCGATGCTGTACCTATGCTTACGGCAACCATGATGTGCCGCCATCCTTTAATCTGGACCGGCGCTGGCAAGTGTCCGTCGCCCGCGATCCGTTCACCAGAGGACGCGCCGGACGATGGGTGCGGCTGGCATCGGATCTCGACGTCATCGAAGCTTTCAAACTGATGGTGCCGAACATGCGGACCGAGGTCTACAAGGTCGTCTCCCAAGCGAGCGCTGGCGAGCAGACTGTTGCAGCGCTCGTCCCACCGAGATTCGCTGGTGACAACACGGACGACATCTGGGACGAGTTTGGCCGTGCCGGGCTTGGCGCGTTCGATGGGTTCTACTCCGAAGCCGACTTTAACTTTGGGCGCTTCGGTCCTTTCTACTACCTGGCGCTGCACGTCCTTTGGGATCCCAAGATGACGGCGACCGCCGTCAAAAGGCTGCGCGCACGATGGATCGGTCGAGCGTTCGGACGCAAAGCCTCCAGCGCGATGAGTTCCTACTTCGAGCGCCGAACGGCACTGAACATGGCGTACCCCGGTCCCCGCGAGTGGGAGGCCTGCGTCGGCCTTGTCGACGACGCGATCAGCGCAACCGATCCGGGCACCCCCGAAGCGGATCGGCTTTGGGACATCGCACTGTACTGGTACGCCTACGCACTCATCAATGCTCGACCGAGAGAGGACTTGGCCGTCATGCAGCGGCTCAAAGAACTTCTCTGGAAAGGGCAGATGTCATACACCGTACCGATCTCCGCCATTGCTGTTGAGTACTTCAACTCGAGCGACATCCCGACGATAACCGGAAAACAGCCCGACTCTAACGGCATTTTCCTTGA
>JAYTKG010000662.1:0-7930 GCA_043730435.1 Acidimicrobiia bacterium
GTGAGAAGATTTGAACTTCCGGCCTCCACGTCCCGAACGTGGCGCGCTAACCAAGCTGCGCTACACCCCGATTGGTGTTGCGACGAAATGCTACCCCGCGGGCACTGGCTCTTCCTCGAGAGTTTCGGCGGCGGTTTCGGCAATCGCAAAGTCTAGGTCTTCGGTACCGAGCGGCGGGTTCATGATGTCGTTAACGGCGCGCCGTAAACGAAGCGGATCAATCGGCTTGACCAGCCAACCATCGGCACCCGAGCGGCGGGCCAAGTGCACGTCGGCGTCGCGGTCGAGCAGCATCAGGATGGCGACGTATTCCAACGCGCCGCTACTCTCGTCATTGCGCAGATTCATGGCCGTTGCCATGCCACCCATAGAGCCGATCTGCAGATCCAGAATAGCGATATCGGGGGTGCGGGCTTTGACCACGCCAGTGACATCTCGCCCGTTACGGCAAACCGTGAACGAGGTTTCGGAATCGCTGAGCGCGGCGACGACATCGTCGACAACCCAATCGGCATCAGTTGCTAGAAGAACATGCACAACCAGAACACTATCTGGCTCAACAGACCACCTCACCAGCCCAGCCGGTCAGGCCGACGATGCGGAGCACCAACACTCGGTGAAAGGGCTGATTCCGGTACTGCGGGTAGCGCTCGGCCAGGCGGGCCGCCAGGTTTGCCGCCCGCGCAGCGTCTGTCTCTGCCTGCCAACGCAGTTCGGCCCTCACCCACCAGAGCCGTGACCAGTCGACGCGGTCCCAGTGCTCGACCAGCAGCGTGGCGCGCGGATCTGCCTTCAGGTTCTGCTCCCGTTGTAGTCGCGACGAGGCTTTGGGTTTCACTCGGTCGACGGGTACGCCGACGTAGCCGTCGTCGTCAATCACGAACGTAACGGGCACCGCGTCGACACCGCGTTGGGCGTGCACGGTGCACAGGATCCCGTGCTCTGCCACCGCCAGCCGGGCCAACGCCTCGATCTCGGGGAGTCTCATCGGTGGCCAGTTTAGCGAAGTCGTCTAGCGCTATTCTTGGGCGCGTGTTGGACCAATCTCACTTCGATCAGATCCCATCAACCCTCCACGGCGGGACGATTCGATGAACCCGGCCGTCTGGGTAGAGCGTCACGGTCGTGGGCGGCCGAACGACCCGGCGCTGGCCGACGGTGAGCGCGTCCACGCGACCTGGGCCGAGTTCGCCGCGCGGACAGCTGGCGCAGCCACCGGTCTGCGCGACAACTTCGCCCTGTCGGCCGGCGACCGGGTCGCGATCGTGATGCGCAACAGGCCCGAGTATCTTGAGGCACTATTCGCCATCTGGCACGCCGGTCTCGTGGCCGTACCGGTCAACGCTCGACTCCACCGCGACGAGATCGCCTACATCCTGGAACACAGCGGGACGGCCGTCGCGGTGACCGACGATGAGCATGCCGACGACGTCGAGTCGCTGGTTGGCACCGTCGCTGCGCTGCACGTGGTGGTGACGGCCCCCGGCGAGCGGTGGCAGCGGCTCACAGGGTCCACCCCGGCGTCGCTCGTCGGCCGACGACCCCAGGACCCGGCCTGGTTGTTTTACACCAGCGGCACGACCGGACGGCCCAAGGGAGCCACGCTCACGAACCGCAACCTACTGATGGCATCACTCAGCTACTTCGCCGACATTGACCCGGTGATGCCGACGGACAGCATCCTGCACGCGGCGCCGCTCTCGCACGGTTCGGGCCTCTACGGATTGCCTCATGTGGCCCGGGGGGCGCTGAGCGTGATACCCCACTCCGGTGGTGTCGACGGCGACGAGATCGCCGCCCTTCTCCAACGCTGGCCGGGAATGTCGTTTTTCGCCGCTCCGACAATGATCAAGCGGCTGGCCAGCGATCCGGCGGTCGCCGGCGCGGACCTTTCCCACCTAAAGACGATCATCTACGGCGGCGCTCCGATGTACCTTGCCGACCTCGAGCACGCCCTGGCCGTCTTTGGCCCCCGCTTGGCCCAGATCTACGGACAGGGTGAGACGCCGATGACGATCACGGCTCTGTCCAAGGCCGACCACGCTGATCATGACCATCCCCGGTGGCGCGATCACCTGCGAAGCGTCGGTACCGCCCGCACCGACGTTGAAGTCCGCGTCGTTGACGTCGACGATTGTGAACTGCCGATCGGTGAGATCGGCGAAGTTGTGGTCCGCGGCGACGTGGTCATGGCTGGCTACTGGAACCAACCCGATGCCACCGCAGAGACGTTGCGGGCAGGCTGGCTGCACACCGGCGACGTTGGCAGCTTCGATACGGACGGGTACCTGACGCTGCGGGACCGGTCCAAGGACCTGATCATCAGCGGGGGAATGAACATCTACCCGAGGGAGGTCGAAGAGGCGCTGCTCCGCCACCCCGGCGTCCGAGCAGTTTCGGTCGTGGGCCGCCCGGACACCGAATGGGGCGAAGCGGTGGTGGCCTTCGTCGTCGCTGCCGACCCTGCTGGCGCGCCGCCGGTCGAAGACCTCGACCGGACGTGCCTAGAGAGCATCGCCCGGTTCAAGAGGCCCAAGGAGTACCGGTTCGTGGACGCTTTACCGACCAACAACTACGGCAAGGTGCTCAAACGCGAATTACGCGATCAGCTCCGCAACGAAGGCCCGGCGGCGACCTGAGCCTCACATTGCGGCGTCGAGGGTGACGATGATATGCGTGCCAACCCCAACGATGCTGGCAAGCTCAAGCGTGCCATTCATTGCCTCGGTCAAGCGTCGGGCGAGAACCAAGCCAAGTCCCGCGCCGCCCTCACGTCCGGCGTCGGCGCCGAGGCGATCGAACGGCACAAACAGCCGGGCGAGGAGTTCGGGGGGAATCCCTGGCCCTTGGTCTGTGACATGGAGGCTGGCGCAGTCGTCACCCTCCTCAGTGGTGATACAAACGGTGCTGTTCTCCGGTGAGAAGCGAACTGCGTTCGATACAAGGTTGAGAATCACCTGTTGCAGGCGTCGGCGATCCGCCCGCACAACTACGGGCGGCCCCCCGTGTTTGACCGTGACGCTGCGCCGCTCGGCCATGGGCTGGATCAAGGCGAGTGACTCTTTGATCACGGAGTGTGCGTCGAGGTCACGCAGATCGATGGGCATGGCTCCTGCTTCAACGCGGGCGAGGTCGAGAACATCATCGACGATCGACAAGATGTGAGCCGATGCAAGCCCGATCCGTTCCAGTGCGAGACGGCGCTGATCCGATGACAGGTCCAGGGTCTGCAAGTTCTCGGTGAAGCCAGTGATTGCTTGCAGGGGAGTTCGCAGTTCGTGACTCAGCGCAGTGACGAACTGTGACTTGGCGAGGTTGGCGCGTTCGGCCGTCTGCCGGGCGAGGTCGGCCTTGTGTCGGGCCTCGCGTTCAGTCGACGCTTGGTTATGTTCGACCGCAAGCGAGGCGAGATGGGTGAACCGGCGCACCAGTTCTTCGTCACGTTGATCGGGCTCGTATGGCGTCTGGTGATAGACGGCGAATGTTCCAACGACATGGGACTGGCAGCGGATCGGGCTCGACCAGCAGGAGCGCAAGCAGAAGCGCGCGGCCAACTCGCGGAACTGCTCCCAACGTGGGTCGGTCGCAACGTCGACCGCAACCACCGGCTCGCCAAGGTGAACAGCCGTCCCGCAGGACCCCGCGAAAGGCCCTGGTATGAGGCCATCGATCGCCGCGGAATATGCGCTTGGAAGTGTCGGCGCCGACCCGTGCCGCAGCGCGCCGCCCTCGTCCAGCAGCAGGATCGAGCACCGGCTGGCGGGCATCAACTCTTCGAGGGCGCGCACCACCGAGTCGAGCACCGCCGACAACGGTGCTCCCGAGGTGATCTCCTCCATGACGGCGGTCTGGTGATCGAGCACTGCGGTGACCTCGTCGCCGGAGAGCACATTCACCCGTCCCATCGGTACCCGATGGCACGGACCGTGCGCAGCCACTTTGGGCGCTGCGGGTCGGCCTCGATTTTGAGACGCAGGCGGTAGACGTGTTCGGTGACGGTGGCCTCGTTCTGCCAGCCCGAGTCGCTTGACCAGACCGCAGAGAGCAGCTCCGATCGACGGCAGGCGCGCCGAGGATGATCCACGAAATAGGCGAGCAGGTCGAACTCCTTGGCAGGAATTTCAATCAGCGTCCCGTCGACCCAAACGTTGCGCGAATCGGGGTCCAGCTCGAGTCCTGAGCCCGTTGGTTTGAAGGGTTGCTTACCGCTGGCGGGCTCGGTGCTGCGACGAAGCAGTGATCGGGCTCGAGCGGCAAGTTCGCCAGGCGAGAAGGGCTTAACCAGGTAGTCATCGGCACCAAGGTCGAGGCCAACGATGCGATCCATCTCGCTGTCTCGCCCTGACAGCACGATGATCGGCAATCGCCGCCGCCCGTCAACCGCCTCGATCGTTCGTAGGCGATGCAAGATGTCCAGGCCTCCGAGCCCGGGCAACGATAAGTCGAGTACCACCAGCGACAGCGTCGAAGATTCGATTACGTCAACGGCAGCAAGTCCGTTCGCGACGGTGAGTACCTGGAAACCGTCGGCCTCAAGCGCCCATTTCACCGCAGTTCGAACGCCGTCGTCGTCGTCGACCACCAATACCTGACCACAGGTGTGCACCTCCGGTAAAATACTCGTTCCGCTTCCATAGGGCAACTCCCCGCTCGTTGATGAAATGTTGAGTGACCGTTGATCGCTGGCCGAGCGGGGTTTGTCTACCGTGCGAGATGTGACGCCGAACACATGAGGCTACGAATATCGGCGCCGGGTGGCCAGCCTTGGCCATGTCAACCACAACAAGCTCAACCACACAAGCCGAAGGGGACATCCGATGAAACTTGCTCTGTATCTGCCGAACTTCCGTGACAAGGTCACAGTCAAAGAACTCGAAGATCTCACCAATCTTGCCGAGGAGTTGGACTTTGATTCCGTCTGGGCGCTTGACCGGGTGGTCGTTCCGGAAGCGTCCGACCGTCAGGAACTGCAATACCCGTTCGGCATGATGGAGCAGTTCCCGTTGGCCCTGCCGGTGTCTGCGCGTGGCCAATGGCTGCATGGTATGCCGCTGATCCCGTGGCTCGCGGCGAAGACGACGAAGGTGCGGATCGGCATGAGCATCATCGACACCCCCTACCGCGCTCCGGGGGTGCTCGCCGGCGAGATCGCCACGATCGACCACCTCTCCAACGGCAGGGTCAACGTGGGCCTCGGGTCCGGCTGGATGCCCGAAGAGTTCGCCGCGGCGAGCGCTGCGCATATCTTCCCCAAGCGCCACAAGCACGTGCGGGAGACGATCGAGATCATGCAGGGCATCTGGACCAACGACCTTTTCGAATACCACGGCGAGTTTGCTGACTTCGACCGCTGCGGTTTTGGGGCCAAGCCGCTGCAGAACCCACACCCGCCGATCTATTTCAGTGGGCTCAAGGACCCGAAGCGCTCGGCGAGCCGCATCGCCAAATATGGCCTGTCGGGCTGGATCGGCATTCAAGACACGCCAGAGGAGATCGCCAGGTGGCGCGGCGAAATCCAACGAGAGCTGCAGGAGTTGGGGAGCGAGCGCACGCTCGACGATTTCGACATGTGCAGCATGATCTGGTTTGTCATCACCGACGAGGAGACTGACCAGACTCCGAACGGCAAACTGAGCAATCTGCTTGCTGGCACCGCTGCACAGATCACCGACAACCTTAAGCGTTACAGGGAAGCGGGGATGACTATGCCGCTGCTGTGGCCCCCGTTCCAGGATGTCCCGGTGTCCAAGACACTTGATGACTTGAAGCGGCTGAAGGAGGAGATCATGCCCAAAGTCGAGGCAATGTAGTCGGCGCTGAAATCAAACTCCATGTCTCAGCGCACCGTCATGGTGCCGAGAGGCACGCTGTATCGGTGCCCCGCCCGGAGCGCAGGATTAGGTCGGCGCGAAGAGGTATTCGGCGATCTGGTGAAGTCCTTCGACATCGTGGACATCGGTGTCGAACAGCGGCACCCGATGCACCAGGGTTGGATCAACCTGGCTGAGTAACGGGGCGAGCACCGCTTCTTCAGCCGCAGCTAATGCGCGCAACTCGCTCAGGTTGTTCCAGAGTGCCCGGCGTTGCGAGGTTGCCCGAGGCCCAAGCGGCTCGACCGATTCGTCGCCGAACGACGGTTGTAAACGATTGATCACGACCGCAGCCACTGCGAGGGAAGTCTCGACAAGTTGGGTGGCGAAGAACTGTGCTTCCGCAACGGTGTCGCGACGAGCAGACGCGACCAGCACAAAGCGTGTGTCAGTCGAATGAAGAAGCGACATGACCGCATCGGCCCGATCACGAAAACCGACCTCCATCCCATCGAAGGCCTGGAAGAAGGCGATCGCGTCGGCCAGCACATCGCCTCCAACGACTTTACCGATTGTGCGTAGCACCGGCTGCGCTGCAAAGTTCAGAACTTTCAAACCGCTCCGCGCCGGCAACATCAGTAACCGAAACAGTTTGTGATCAATGAACCGCGTGAGTCGAGCCGGTGCCGAAAGAAAGTCCAGCGCACTGCGCGTGGGTGGGGTGTCGACGATGACGAGGTCAAAGCGAGGGTCGCGATGCAACTGATAGAGCTTCTCGGCAGCCATGTATTCCTGCGTCCCCGACAAGGACCCGGCGATGTTGCGGTAGAAGGGGTTGAGGAGAATTCGTTCCGCTTGCGCCGAATCGACCGCGTAGCGACGAACTAAATCGTCGAAGGTGGTCGATGAGTCCAGCATCAGCGCCCACAGTTCGCCGGAACCGTGCACGGTATGGACTTGAGTTGGTTCGTTCGTGAGGCCGTCGGCCAGACCAAACGCGTCGGCCAAACGCTTGGCCGGATCGATCGTGACCACGGCAACTCGATGACCAATCGCGGCGGCGTGAATCGCGATTGCCGCCGCAGTAGTGGTTTTGCCCACTCCGCCAGACCCGCAACAGACAACGATCTTGGCCTCGGTCAGCACTCGATCAAGCGCGGTCATTCCAAACCTTCAATCGCGTGGACCAGTGCCCGAGCCAGCGGGGGCAGATCATCGGCCCGAATCCCCGCCACCGCTAATTGCGGCAGATGTATCTGCGGTAGGGCCAGTTCGGCATTCAGCCGCGCGCATTCGTGGCGCTGATGAGCACGGCGGCGGTTACGGAACTGCGCCGCCAAACGAATGGGCTGCGGCAGGGCTGACGATCCAACCAGATCTCCAACCAGATCAGGGTCAGGCAGTGCCGCGCCCTGATCGATGCCATTGACAATGATTGTTCCTAATTGCACACCAACGGCCTCTTCCAACAAGTACGCGGTCTCGATGACCTCATTTACCGGCGTGGTCTCGGGCAGCGTGACGAGGAAAACCTGGCATCGGGTGGGATCGGCGAACATCTCCAAGACGTCCTCGGCTTGGGCGCGAATCGGACCGGAGCGCACCGCGCTGATCAGCGACCTGGCCGAGAGGAGAAAGCTAATGGCGTGACCGGCGGCTGGCCCGTCGACAACGATCAGGTCGTACACACCGCTGCGTTCCAGTTGCTTGAGCTTGCCGAGCACCAGAATGTCATCAATACCTGGCGCGGCGGTTGCGACCACATCGATAATGCCACTGGTAGACAATCGCTTCGAGAGCCGCTTGAGTCCGTGCGCGGCCAGATATTCCGCCAAAGCCTCGGCGGCCGTAATGGCCAACACGTCAATCGGGGTGTCAACGAACAGGTCGGCCAACGCTGATTTGCCTTCCAGTTCGACGACCAAGACGCGAAGTCCGGCATCAAATGCGGCGCGCGCCATCACAGCGGTTACCGTTGTCTTTCCGACGCCGCCCTTTCCCGCCACGATGGCCAAACGAGCAGCGCTCAAGAATTGCACTGAATCCACTTGCCCTCCGGAGGCTCTCTTGCGCAGACTAGCGATCATTCTTCTCACTGCCGCGGCTGGGGTTGGTTCGTT
>JAYTKG010000663.1:0-4708 GCA_043730435.1 Acidimicrobiia bacterium
GGGCTCCAAGCGCCATAGACACACGACGTCTGCCCGGACCGGCACCCCACCAGATTCTCATACCAACACGAGCGGCCCGACCGGACCATCGGAGCTAACACCATACGCAGGCGCGTCTTTTCTCCCTTGGACGACAACGTGGCTCGCATCTCCAGGAAACGCACTTCGGAACCGATGAGGACGCGTAGGTCCACTGCGGTTGCCACTCCTGCCGCTATTGCGTCGAGGATCTGGCCTTCGACACGCCCACGATCTTCTTCGTGAATCACGTTGAGCAGGTCGCAAGATTCAGTCGGACTCATGCCGAGCAGATCTTCGGCGTGTTGGTTGCGGTAGAGAACCACGCCCGTGCGGGCATCGACTTCGATCACGGCCGCATGGATGCCATCAAGCAGGTCCTCGAATCGAGCGCTGTTGGCCAACTGTTTCGAGTCGACGTAGTCAACGACCCTACTAATCGCCAAAGAACAAACAAACATCGGCACCGCGAACGCGACAAACACCATGTCATGTCGAATCAGTCCGTTGAGCAAGACAACGGAGCACGCGATCGCGGAGAAGTTCTGAACCTTGCGGCGACCGGACGCGAGAGTGCCGACGCCCGAGTTCGCCAGAATTGATATCGCCGAACCGACCAAAACTTGCGGTGCGATACACGACATGGCGGCCGCGAGCACCAGGTCAAAGCAGAGCCACGGATGGGCCTCACCTCGACGTCGATGCCATCGTGCCACGGCTAGGTTGAAGGGAATGACGATGGCGACGACACCGACCGCCGCCCACGTGGCGTGGACCATGAGACTGGCCGTAGCCAGGCTTACGAGAAGGACCGATCGGACGAGATAGGTGCCGGCAAACAGCCGCCCGGTGTGCCACCGCTTCCAGGGGTCTTCACCCGCTGAAGTCTGCTCATGCGCGACGGTTTCTGAACCCATAGAGCTGTTATCGACCAAACCGGAAGAGAACTGTAGGAAAATTCGAAAATTTGGGAGAATCCCCGCTATTCCTCGGGTTTCCAGCTGCGAGCAGCTTTGCGGCCGGCGGATTGGCGCTTGTCCTCAAGCCTGCGCTCTTTGGCGCCTTTGGAGGGTCGGGTGGCCCGGCGGGCTCGAACCGGCTTTGCTGCCACATCGATTTGCGTCGCGAGCCGGTCGAGTGCTTCGGCTCGATTCTTCAATTGTGATCGTGACGATGAGCAGGTGACGCGAATGTCTTCGCCCAGCGCCGCGGCAATGCGAGTAAACAGGTAATCCTCCAACCCCGCAGCGGGAAGGTCACAACGGAGTTCCACCCGGCTCTCGGTGGTGTTGACGTGCTGGCCTCCGGGGCCACCGGACTTGGAGAATTTCCACGACAGGCAGGCCGGTGCCAGCCGTAGCCCGCCCGGCGTTACCGGATCTTGCTCGTCCACTACTCCTCCATTGTCACGAAGTCGATCAACTCCTCGACCGCACCAACCAACTCTGGCCGAAGATCGGCATACGAGGCGACCCGATTTCGCAGATGCTTCCAGAAAGCGCCCGGCTCACCGACACCCAGCCGTCGACACATCTCGGTCTTCCAGTCCATCCCCTTCGGGATGGTCGGCCACTGTTCCAGCCCGATCACGCGGGGCTGCACGGCCTCCCACACGTCGATGAAGGGCGTTCCGGTCACGAGCACGTACGGACTTTTCAGCGTCGAGACCAACCGGGCTTCCTTGCTACCAGAGACCAGATGATCGACCAGGATGCCGAGCCGGCGGGTGGGGCCGGGTTGAAACTCGTCGACCACGTCTCTCACATGATCGAGGCCATCAAGTCGCTCGACCACAATCCCAACGTCCCGTAAATCGTCACCCCAGACGTGCTCCACCAGTTCGGCGTCGTGCACACCTTCCACCAGGATGCGGCTGGCCTTGGCAACCTTGGCCTTTCGATCGGCGCTGGCGATCGATCCGGATGCGGTGATGGTCGGACCCCGCTCTGGCACCGCCTGCGTTCGCACGAGCGTCACTGGCTTGCCTTCCAGCAGAAACCCGCCGGGCTTGAAACGGAAGTGACGGTGGGCTCCGTGACGGTCCCGCAGCGTCACCGCCTCAATTGAGACCTTCACGATATCGCCGCAGAAACCCGAGGCTCGATCCTCGACGATGAGGCCAATCGAAGCATCGACGGCCGGAATGTTCGGCCGTCGATGGATCGGTTCGTTCAGAATGTCGCCGTCGTATGCCACCCGGTGAGGTTAGGCCGCAGCCTCGCCCGGATCGGGGAATCAGCTCCCGACCTTCACCGGCTGCTCTTCTTCGACGGGTGCCGGCTCGGTCTGCGTTACGGGTTGCGCAGCACCGAGTGGGCGACGAGCCTCCATCAGAATCCGCTCCGTGCGGGCCGCCCGGGTCCGGGCCTGCCGACGGACCATCCAGGCCAGCGGTGCGAGTACCAGGGCCCCAACGAGCAGCCAGGGGGCGAGCACCACGAAGATGACCAGCAGCGCAGCGAAGAACCGGCCCATGGCCTTCATACTCTTGCCGAAAGCGTCGCCGGGCTTCACTTTCGAGATGCTCTGCCCGGCAGCCGTCGTGGCAGTGGTGAGCGGTTCGGGATGGATCGAAATGGTGAGCGTGGCCAGATCGACCCGGCCATCAAGCACTCGCTTCTGGCCGAGCATCGACTCCAACTCGCTCTCGCGTCGTGCCAATTCACCTTCGGCCCTGGCCAACTCCTCTACGGTGTTTGCCTTGGCGTACAGCTCTCGCATGCGGTCGACGCTGATGCGCTGCGATGCAATACGGCCTTCAAGGTCGACGTACTGCGCTGTCACGTCATCGGCCTGCTGACCGCGGGCTACTACCTTGCCGACGCCGCCGATCGAATTGAGCAGACCACTCAACTGAGAGGGCGGAATCTTGGCCGAAATGGTCGATGTTGGGTTGTCGCCCAGTGAGGTCTGCTGAGCCGACACGTAGCCGCCTGCTCCTTCGATGAATGCAGTGATCTTGACGGTGGCGTCACCGACCTCTTTCACCTGGATATCCACGGTGGACACGGTGGCGATCTTTCGTTCCACACCTGCTGGCGGCGGAGCGCCGCCGGGGTTCGGAACGACGGTCGTCGCCGCCGACTGCTGGCTGAAGTCGGTGGATATCCTGGCGGCCTCCTGATCGCCGAGACCCGCCGATGCGGGTGCCGCAGTGGTGGCCGCTCCCGCCGCGGTGGTTGCCGGAGCGAACGTGGCCGAAGTGGCTGTCTTAGAGCTGGTGCCGCAGCCGACAAGGGCGACGAGCAGGACGGCGACGGCGGTGGTCTTGAGGGTTCGTGTGTGGGTCACGCAACCTCTGACGACCGCTGTCACCGTTTGGTTCCCGCCACCTGTGTCGATGTGGTTACGACCGCAATTACATGGCAAAAACTCGGGCGGCGTTCCAAAGGGCACTGGCCACAGCGTGATCGCCGTAGATGTCGGCGGGCAGTTCGTCCACCCCAAGCCGACGAGCCGTCATGCGGCAGTAGTCGACCACATCCATGATGGCAGTGGTGACCCGTTCACCACCCGGGCCGATATCGAACGTGCCACCGCCTGCGCCCGTCAGCACGATGCGCGTGGTGCCCGTTGGAGCGTCGGGAAATGCCAGCGCAATAATGAGGTCGAGGTTCTGTACAGAGGTGCTTGACATAGCGCGCAGGTCATTCGGTGTCGGATTTTCAACGGCGGTACCGATCGCTCGACGAATGTCATCGGCATGGGTCCAGAACTCGAACCCGCGGGCTATGAGCAGGGCATTCACCGGGAACGGCCATCCGTGATACTCGGCGAACGTGTTGTCACCGTCGACGGTGAGTTCAGGCAGATGCTCGATCGTAGCCTGGACTCGTTTCCAGCAGGCGGCCGACGTCTCGCTCGGCGCCAGCTTGTTCTGCGCGGCGATGATGTCGGCGCCCGTCGCGAGGTGATCGCGTCCGTCGAGCAGTTCGTAGTCGGTGGGCAGCCCTAGTGCCTGAGCGGTGTAAACCTCGCCGCCGAAGACGTGGGCGACCAGTTTGTGTATCGACCAGTGATGGGGCGCAGCGACGAGCCGCCACTGGTCATCGGTGAGGCTGCGGCACAGGTCGTGGAACGCCTTGGCCTGCGTCTCGTACACCTCCGACGGTGTGGACGGCACCAGTCGTTCGGCCGTCGACGGGATCACGGCTACTACATCGAGCAGTTGACGACGCAATTCCGCTGGTGGCGCTGAAGCACCGGCATGGGCGAGCGACGCTGCCACTTTTGCAGACACGTTGTGCGGAGAATTCGTCATGCCCAGTCCACCGTCATTTCAGGTTCCATCGCCGCCGCCAACCGGGCGAGCCCCAGTCGTAGTCGAGACTTCGCCGTACCCTCCGGCGTCCCGGTTGCTTCGGCAACCTGTCGGAAGGTTAGACCCTGCATGTACGCCAACTCTATGGCCTTTCGTTGTTCATCCGGAAGTGACGCCATGGCCTGACGGATACGTTCGGCGGCGACGTCCGCCAGCGCGGCCTCATCACAATTGGGCACCACCATCGGCATTAACGTGCTCGCTTTAACCTCGCGTGCCTCACGTCGGCCGTTCTGCCGCAGCGCGTCCACCGATCGGCGTCGCGCAATGGTGGCCAGGAACGTCCGCAGGCTGCCCCGCTGGCTATCGAAACGATCCGGCTGGCGCCAGAGCGCAATGAACACCTCTTGGCAGACGTCGGAAGCACCC
>JAYTKG010000664.1:0-12203 GCA_043730435.1 Acidimicrobiia bacterium
GCATGTGCGTTCCAGTTTCACCTGGGAGCCGGGCACGTGGGTTATCGCCCAGGAGAATGTCATGGAAGAAGCCATTATTTCCGCCGTCACCCACGACGCCACCGAGTCAAAGGTCACCGTTGTGGGCGTGCCCGACAAGCCCGGCATTTCGGCGACCCTGTTCGAGGAGTTGGCCGACGCCAATATCGTCATCGACATGATCGTGCAGAACACCTCACACTCGGGCAAGACCGACATTTCTTTCACCGTACCGAAGGCCGACATGGCCGTTGCCGAAGGCATCGTGGCCCGGGTGGCGAAAGAGATCGGCGCCGAGGGTGTCGAGCACCAAACCGACATCGCCAAGGTGTCGGTGGTGGGTGCTGGCATGAAGACATCACCGGGTGTTGCCGCCAAGATGTTCCGAGTACTGGCCGACAATGACGTGAACATCGAGATGATTTCAACATCAACTATTCGCATTTCGTGTGTGGTGTCTGCGGGCAAGATGGAAGGCGCCGTTCGGGCGCTGCACACCGCGTTCGGTCTCGACAGTGGGCAGGACTACGCCGCCCCCCTGCCGACCCGCAAGTAGTTCCAACTGCTCCGCGTTTTCCTGGAGGTCATCCTCCCCGTCCTAGTGATGGCCGGGCTCGGCGGCTTCATAGGCCGCCGCGTCGGCGTGCCGGTTCATCCGCTCTCGGGCCTCACCTTCCGGCTGTTCTCGCCCGCGCTGATCTTCCACTCGTTGCTCACGATCTCCATCACTCGTGACGTGGCCGTGCGCCTAGTGGGCGTCATCGCCGGCGTTTTCCTACTGGTTGCATTCGCAAGCTTCCTGATCTCGAAAGTCTTGGGGCATGATCGACCGACGCTGGCTGCTGTTGCGTTGTGTTCAGCCGTCGCGAACTCCGGCAACATGGGCTTGCCCATCGCGAAGCTCGCGTTCGGTGACGAGGGATTAAGAATTGCGGTGGTGATGTATGTCGCCAACGCTCTGCTGACGTACAGCGTCGGCATAACCATTGCGTCACTTGGCACCAACGGCACGATCAAGCAAGCCTTCGTTGCGCCGCTCAAAGTTCCCGCCATCTGGGCCGCGGCAATTGCTCTCATCATCAACTACAACGGTTGGCGCCTACCCGCGGCGCTCGAAGCAGTGGCCTCAACACTGGCAGGCGCATCGATTCCGGTGATGCTGGTGGTCCTCGGCTTGCAGGTGTTGGAGCGGGTTGCCCATACCGACGGTGTGCGTGATGTGGCGGTGGCGGTTTCGCTGCGTCTGGTCGGGGCACCGCTCGCTGCTTGGGCAGCCACCGCCGCCGTCGGACTGAACGGCATCACCCAGCGCACATTGATCCTGACCGCCGGCATGCCGACCGCCGTCATGGCCTCCGTACTGGCCATGCAGTATCAGGCCAAACCCGCCTTCGTCTCACGCGTTGTGATCACCTCCACGCTTATCTCAATCGCTACCCTCACCGTGCTCGTCACCATTCTGAAGTAGCGGCCCGTCGTTATGCAGTCGTGATATTCGGGCCAGACTCGGGTTTAGGCGTACGCGTAGGACGTGTACATGTCCCTGTCGCGGTCGTAGTCGAATCGCCGGGTCAGGCCTAGCGACTCGATCGTTGCGATCTGGTGATCGAGGCTTTCGTTGGTCATGATCACCGGTCGCGAGAGCGACCAGTCGTCCTGCAGCCAACCGAGAACCGCATCAAGCAAGGTTCGCTCGAACCCGTTCTCCCACGTCGACGGACGAACCCAGAACGCGACTGTCGCGTCGATGGACGATAGGTCGGTTCCGTCGTACGACGTCACCTCGGCGGTCCGGTACATACGGTCGTCACTCGGCGCGAAGTAGATGCAGCCAAGGACCTGGGTCTCATCCGCGTTCATAACGGTGTACGTGTATCGGGTCCCGTTGTGGTGTTCGCCGTCCATCTGCTGGAGATCCTTGAGGTTGTCCTCGACCGTGAAGTCCTCTGGCGGATACGGAGGGTCCTGCTCCCAGTGGAAAAGGAACTCGCGACTCGACATAACAGCTTCGTGGTCGAGCACCACATCCGACGGCACGAGTGGCCGAACGATGAAACCATCCCCCGTGAACGCGTCCGCCGGTCCGATCCCTTTCTCCCTGAAACTCACCCGGGAATCTTCCCACGTCAGTTCCATGCCTGGAGGGTCAGTTTCGCCCGAGATCGAACGGCTGGGTGGGCGTGAACGACCGATCTGCTGCGGCTCGTCTCGTTGACACCGAACCGGCGGTCGAGTTCATTGGAAGCCGACAGCTGTCAAACCAAACGAGACCGTGACTCACCCGACTTTGGAGAGACAAGCGTGATCGATCAGATCGTCAACCGCTTGCAGTCCGTTCGTGGTCATGCGGCAGGTGTGATCGTGGTGCCGTCGGGTCGTTGGATGTGCCAGCTGCCTCGGGTGTCGCGCCAGGTGCGGTAGCCATGTTCCTTGTATCGGTTGTGTTTGCCGCACAGTGGCGCGCCGTTGCTTGCTGAGGTGTTTTGGGTGGTGCGCCATGGTGTCATGTGATCAACCTGACAACGAGCGGACGGGATATCGCACCCGACCCAGACGCAGGTCGTATCCAAGGTTTGGATCATTCTGCGTAACGGTCCGGTGAACGATCGGGTTTTCTGCGAAACGGATGCTTCTGTTGCCCCGATCACCACTCGTTGTATATGCCCTGCCATCGCCGCCGCGAGTGCTGCACCAGGGGTGAGCGTGGTGCCACCAAGCGTTTCGCACTGCCAACGCCAGTATTGTTTCGGATCGAACACGACCGCCTGACCGGCGATGTCGGCGAGCCCGGCTTGGTAGGCGTCTTCGCTCATGATGATCGTGACGAGCGGTTCAGGCTTTTGTGCATCAGCCGCAGTGGACGCTGCGTTCACGAAGATCGCGTAGAACGCGTCAGCCCTACGTTGCGCTTCCGTGCGGGCCAGGTCGGCGGGGGTGACGTTGTCACCGTGCTCCGCTTTCGCGGCAGCCCAGTCGACCAAACGTTCGGTTTCGGTGTAGCGGTCGTGGATTTCTTTGATAGCAGCGCCCTGCTCCGGGCCGAACGTGCCATCGATCTTGAACCCACCATCAAACTGCGGGGTGATCCGCAGATCACGATGCTTATGCAGCGAGTCATGCCGCTGCTTGATCCCTTCCGCGTCAGCGACCGACAGCCAGTGCTTGACCGCGAACTCGAACTGTCGTGCCGTCAGATCGCGTTCATGTTCGAGCAGCAATGTCTCGCTTTCGACAAGCTGTTGTCCACAGCGTGGGTTCCGGAACGCGCGAGCCAACTCACCCACCTGATCAGTACCGATTTCACCGGCCCGATACCTGCATGCGGTCTCGTCAAGGGTGCGAAACATTTTTGCGAACGAAAACACGGCGATGCGCCTCACCGGTGGAGATCCGACAGGTGAACGCCAACCACGTTTTCGCTGAACGATGACCGTCCTCTGCGTAGAGCCCGTTGCGGTCAACAACATCGACCACTGCGACCTTCAACGCATCCAGCTTTCGGCTCGCTCGTTCCAACGTCCCTGCGAATGCGGCAGCCTCAGAGGCGGTCAGAAACTCGTGATCGGAGGCGAGCATTTTGTCCAGCGCTTCAGCCAGATCCACCGCCGTTTCCATAGGAGTATTGTACTCGATTTGAACACGCGTTCGCAACCTGTAAAGTGTCAAGAGAACTTATCGTTACCAGGACTTATAGTGCCCAAATCGCCACCATCAGCGATCCGAAAGCGGCCAAACTAGAACACGCCCGGCAACCCACAACTACCCCCTCAAGAGCCGCTCCTTCTACCTAACTGGCGAACGATTCAACTTTCATTGCGCAGGAGCTTCGGCGAAGACTGATGCGCTCCCGGAGCGACAGCGACGTTGAGGGTCATACTGATGTCGTCGATGGACTGGCCGTCGACGCGGAAGCGGTCGGGCGTTCGGGCCAGTGCGTTGAAGCCGTTGCGCAGGTACAAGTCTTGGGCACCGGGGTTATCGCTGAAGACGCCGAGGTCGATCCAGTCGATGTGTGGTTGCGAACGCGCCCAAACGATCGCGGAAGAAAGCAACAGAGTCCCTCCTCCCTGCCGGTGATGCGATCGTTGCACGCCCATCCCCATGTCGACGCGGTGTAGCTCGGAGCGGAGCGCTCCACCCGCTAGATAGAGGTGACCGACAAGTTCGTCGTCGTCAAAGAGTCCCCAGGCACGACGCCAGCCGACATCGGTGAGTTCTGTCAACCAACGAGTCACTTCTCGATCGCGCGCGGCTGCTGCGTCGAAGGGTTCAGAACGGCCGTAAGGGTGAGAGTGAGGCGCGCCACCGACGCCCGACTCCGCTTCCTCCTGCTGCACGTGGCGCAGATATTGATCGACCTCTTCGATCAAGAGTGTTCTGACCGTCATAGGGCGTGTCGTCATCACCGCAGACTCTACGGCGCCAGCTCTTCGCCTCCTGGCGCCACCAGCAGCTTCGCTACAAGCTGAGCACTCTTTTGGCTGCGGTGAGGCCTGAGCGGAGAGCGCCTTCCATGAAGCCGGCATGGCGATCGCAGTGTTCGCCGGCCAGGACCAAGCGGCCGTAGTCGGCGCGGAGCAGCGGGATCACGCGGGTGAGTTCGCCGGGAGCGAACGCGGCATACGTGCCGAGCGAGTACTGGTCGTTCGTCCAGTCGGTCACAACTCGTGCGCCGGCGAAACCGACCAGGTCGGGGAACACGCGGGTCATGTCACGAGCGACGCGATCGGCAGCGTCGGGGAAGCTGAGGATGGCGGCGCTGTCGTGGCTGGAAAGCAAGGCAGTCAGCACGCCTTCGGGTGCTGGATGGCCCTGGGTTGTTTCCCAAAATTCGCCGTAGGCGCGATCGGACAAGACGCTGCCGTCGTGCCCGGCATCGAGCCACGCCCGGCGATCAAACTGCACGCTTACCTTGCCGCCGATGCCGTACGCAGCGTTTAGACCGGCGGGCAGCATCGGCTCGATAAGGATCCGACTCAACACTGGTAGCGGCACCGCCAGAACAACGGCGTCAGCGACGAAGCTTTGCCCACCGCCAGCAATCACCACCTCGTTCTCGTGGACGAGCACGGAAGACACTGGGGTGGAAAGTCGCACCCGGTCACCCAGTTCCCCAGCAAGACGGCTGGCGATCTGGTCATTGCCGCCAGCGAGTCGATACGCGTGATGCCAGTCTCCCGATTCATGATCGAGCAGCGCCATCCACGCGATGTGCGCCAGGCTGATCTCATTCGGCGAGACCATCATTTCGGTTCGCAGCCGACGGCCAATGATGAGGCGGGCGACGGGGTGCAACTCCAGCCTGCCCATCAGGTCGGTGGCGGTCCCGTCGTCATAGCCAGCAGCTACCGCGCTGGCTGCAGGGTCATCGGGATCGAGTCGACCGGCCAGCGCCGAGCACTCCTTGGACCATCGATCAAGATCGATAGAGATGCGACCCTTCGCAACCTGGTCCCAGTGAGCGAAGGTGCTCACTCGACCACTGGTATCGAGCAAGCTGGCGTCGAGCGAGACGGCTGGTCGCGCGTCGAGCAGGTCGAGCCGGAACCGGGCAACAAGCCCCAAAACGGTTGCGTGGTTCGGGGCAACGAACTCGGCGCCTCCCTCGCCGTACTGACGGCGACAAATCCTTCGTGACGAGTAAAAACCCGACCGCCAACTCGATTGCGAGCCTCAAGCACGGTCACATCGCAGCCAGCCGAAATCAGGGCATCGGCCGCTGACAATCCAGCAAAGCCGGCCCCAACCACCACGACGCGACGTTGGGAAGTCATCGTTTGAGGATAGCGACCCCGTGTCGACCCCGCAGTGGGCTCTGCGCAATTCATTACGCCAATTTCGAAGAGCCAACTAACCTACAAACCTATGAATATCGGCATTGTTGGCGCAACGGGCCAAGTGGGCGGCGTGATGCTGCAGCTTTTGGCTGATCGCAAGTTTCCACTGACCAGTCTGCGGCTTTTCGCATCCGAGCGATCAGCAGGACGCATCATCGAGTGGCAGGGTCAGAAGATCACCGTCGAGAACTCTGAGACAGCCGATCTCACCGGTCTCGACATCGCCCTCTTCTCCGCAGGTGGTGCGTCGTCCAAAGTGCTTGCGCCGAAGTTCGCCGCGGCCGGTTGCATCGTGATCGACAACTCTTCGGCCTGGCGCATGGATCCCGACGTGCCGCTGGTTGTTCCCGAGGTGAACGCGCATGACCTCGATCATCTGCCGAAGGGCATCATTGCCAACCCCAACTGCACCACCATGGCCGCCATGCCGGTCATGAAGAAGCTGCACGAAGAAGCTGGCCTCATCAAGATGATCGGCTCGTCGTACCAGGCCGTGTCCGGAGCAGGGCTGGCCGGTGTTGAGGAGCTTGCCAATCAGGTAGCCAAGGCCGGTGACGGCATCGCTGCGCTCACCTACAGCGGTGACGCAGTCGACATGGGCCAGCCCACCAAGTTTGTGGCACCGATCGCGTTCAACGTGCTGCCGTTCATCGGCAAAGCCAACGACGACGGTGAGACCGATGAGGAAGCCAAGTTCCGTTTCGAGAGCCGCAAGATTCTCGGCATCCCCGACCTGCTTGTGTCGGGCACCTGCGTGCGGGTACCCGTCTTCACCGGCCACTCTCTTGCGATCAATGCCGAGTTCGAGCGTCCGATCACGCCCGATCGCGCTCGCGAGGTTCTAGACGGTGCACCCGGCGTCGTGTTGGCCGAGGTGCCAACGCCACTCATGGCGGCCGGTCAGGATGTGTCGTATGTCGGTCGCATCCGTGCCGATTCCACCGTGCCTGATGGTCGCGGTCTTTGCCTGTTCGTCAGCGGTGACAACCTGCGCAAGGGCGCCGCGCTGAACACCATCCAAATCGCAGAAGAACTGCTGCGACGACGCAAGTAGTCGATGTCCCCTTAGGGCGACGCATTGCGAAAATCGCCGTGCCCGCCCTCGGCACACTGGCGGCTGAGCCGCTCTATTTGCTTGCCGATTCGGCCATCGTCGGCCGTCTTGGCGCCGCGGCGCTGGCATCGGTCGGGCTGGCGTACGCAGTACTGACGTTGCCGTTTTGGATCACCTCGTTCATCCAGCGGGCGATCACCACGCAGGCCGCTCGGGCAGTGGGCGGCGGAACAGACGAGCAATCTGCCGCCGCCGACATCTTGGCCGATGGCCTTGGCGTTGCTGCCGTGTTGGGCATCGGAATCGCTGCAGTGTTGTGGCTGTTCGCTCGACCGTTTTCGTTTGCGCTGAACGGTCGCGGCGAAGTGCTGGAGGGTGCCGTCCAGTATTTGCGGATCGGTGTATGGGGCATGCCGTTTCTGCTGCTGTCGTTCGTGGGGCACGGACTGCTGCAAGGCAGCGGTCGCACGAATCGATCCCTCCTGGTGGTGCTCGTAGCCAACGTGGTCAACGTTGTACTGGAGCTGTGGTTCGTTCACGGACTTCACTGGGGCCTGCGCGGCTCAGCGTGGGGAACGCTGGTGGCGCAGGCCATCACTGCCACGTGGCTGATGTGGTTTGTGCTGCAGGAGCGACGAAAGCGGCACGGGCGGGCCAGCCGCAAGCGCATGGCCAAGATGGTGGTGGACGGATTGCGGTTCGGCGTTCGCACCGCGTGCATCGCCGGGACATTTATGTTCGCCACTGCTGCCGCCACGCGCATGGGTGCAGTGCCCGCTGCCGCCCATCAAATCGTCTCGCAGTTGTTTTACCTCTCGGCGCTCATGCTTGATGCACTGGCGTTGGCCGGGCAGGTGTTGGTGGCCGAACATCTCGGCGCAGATGATGGCGGCAGCGCGGCAACAATCCGGCGGCTGGTGAAGATCACGTTCTGGTTCGGTGTTCTCATCGCTGCCGTCTTCGTGGCAACGTCGGGCGTACTCCCCCGCTTGTTCTCCCCCGACGGCCCGGTACGCTCAGCAGCCATTCCAGCCCTGTTCCTGCTCGGCCTGATGTCGATCCCTGGCGCAATCGCCTTCCTGTACGACGGCGTCTTCATCGGCACCGGCAACGTCACCCATATGGTCCGAAGCGCCATTACCGCCACGCTGTTGTTCATCCCGTTCGGCATCGCGTCTCTTGCTCGGCCCAGCGCCGGCTTGCCCCTGTTGTGGTCCGGCCTCTTCGCCTGGATGATCGCACGTGCGTGGCTGCACCATCGCAAAGCCGTGGCCCTCGGCTGGCTGACCCAGCCGTAGCACGCCTTTGCTGAGCACTGGTTCGTCGCGCCTCGAGCAAATCAAATGCCGCAGCGGCGGCTTCCGACGACTCCTAAGAGACGGGCCGAACTTGATATCCCAACCGTCAAGCATATGCCCGAGCGCGTTCCGGCGAGCGCGCCGATCTGCTTGCGGTTGCGGCGCCTCATCTCGCCGCACGGTTGTCCTACTTTTACCACCCGTCTGTCGTATCACGTCGAGGGTGGGGCGGGCGCGGTGGTATTAGGGGTTGATGCAACTGGGGCGACTGACGACGACGACGACGGGGTCGGAAGTGTCGGAGTAGCCGGAGGCGCCACGGTGCTCGTCGTCGCAGTTGCCGTCGCAGCCGTAGCCGTTGTCGTCGGATTCAGCGTGGTTGTTGTCGTGGGGGCGCTGGTGGTTGGGGCGACCGTTGTCGTGACGACGGTTGTATCGGTTGGGTCGCGTTCGTCGGCAGGCGGCTTTTGATCGCCGTATGCCTCGGGCTCCTTTACGCCGTCCCACACGAAGATCTGATCGCGATTGTGCAGTAGGTCGGGCAGATACTTGCTGATGTGCATTGGCACTCGTACGCATCCGTGGGATGCCGGGTTCTTGGGCACGTCGGGGTAGCCGTGGATGGCAATGCCGGCGTTGAACGAGATCGCGTTGAACACTCGCCCCAGCGGAATGTCGATCCATCCGTCCCGCTTCAGGTACACCTTGAACACGCCACCCGGGGTAATCGAAGTGCCGCAGTAGCGAGGGTTCTTCTGGCCTGGTGGCACCGTGGTCGTGGTGGCGCCCGGCCAGGCCGGAACGTTCTTGAGTTCGTCACACCACTTCTGACCCGACCCGCTCGACACGTGCGTGATGAGTCGTAACTCGCGATTGACGTACAGGGCCATCGCCTGCGCCGGCAGAAAGATCTCGGCGTGCGTCGAGGAGGCATCGGGTCGGAACATGGGTAAGGCAAGTGGATCCTGCATCCGATCCCAAAGCTCAGGCGTGACCTTTCCGGTGACGTCCTTCCCGCTGAGATTGAGAATCAGTGACTGGTACGCCCACACCGCCATCTCGGTGTTGACTCCAAAGATACCGTCGACGGCGCCCACGTCGAAGTGCAAATCGTTCAGCCGTTGCTGCATTATTCGAACGTCTTCAGATGCCGGGAGCCCCTTCGACAGCGTGCGTGACAGCGAGGTCTTGGGCAGCGTGGTCGTCACAGTCATCTCGGTTGTCGCAGTCCCACCGGCGGCGATTTCGCTGGAAGGATCGACCGGTGCAGTACTGGTCTCTGGAACGGCGCTTGGGACCGAGCCGACGGCCACCACATTCGAACGCCGGGTGACGACTGACACTCCGCCGATGACAATGATGGCGGCTGCCGCGACGAGGAGCGGTCGGGCCCAACGATGACGGTTGCCGAGCGGTTCCGGCTCGGGAATAAACCGTTGAGGAACTCTGGAGGATGCGGTCGGCGCCGCGTCGGGTCGCGGCGCGGTGGCAATGATGTCTTCGAGCGAAAACAGGATGGCTTCGTCGAGTTCAGATGTCACGGCAGGGCCTTTCGGAGATGGGCTTTGGCGCGGAACAAATGGCGGCGCACGGTGCCAAGCGACACGTTGAGGGATTCGGCAATCTCGCGTTCGGTCTGGTCTTCCCAGTAGGCCAGATACACCACAGCACGCTGCCCCAGACTCAGCGCGGCCACGGCACGCCGAACATCGATGTGGGTGTCGAGCGGACCGATCTGGTTGGGTCCGATGGCGGCGAGGTCTCGCTGCCATCGCCGTTCTCGGGAGCGCCGCCAGTCGTGGGCCTGATTGGTAACCGCTCTATACAGGTACGCCCGAGGATGTTCGATCGTTCCGCCAACGATAATTGGCGAGGACCGGAGGAAAGCTTCCACCACGATGTCGTTGGCATCGGCCGGACCGACCAACACGGTCGCGAACTGCACGAGCGCAACCGAGTGCTCACGCCAGAGATCATCAATTTGCTGCTCCGGCGTACGGTCGATATCGAACATTCAACTCCCTCAACGACGCTGGTCACCCTTTCGCGTGACAGGCAGTGTGCGGGAATTCAGCTCGAAGCGAGTTGACGGCCGTACATGAGGAAGCCGACGGCATGGTCGAGGCTGACGATGTCTTCGTAGGGAAGGCTGGCACCGAACGGTGCGTTCCAAAACTCGTTGCCGGCAGCCGGCAGAGGGCGGGCTTGCGGGCCGACGTACAGATACGGCCGCGCCAGGTAGCCATCACCCGGTGAGCCGCCGTAGTTCACCCCGTCGGAGCTGGTGGCCAGGTCGAAGTGTTCGGGCCACAACGTGGGTTCAGCAAAGGTGCCACCGGTCCGCTCGATGAGCTCTTTCAGCGCAACGGAGACAAACGAAAACCAACTGCCGAGCGTGACAGCGGAGCGCTGGTCGATCACGAGTGTCGTATCCAGCGTCAGCTTGGTGGCAGGCTGCCACAGGCCGTTGGGAACGCCCGGCGCAACCCCGACAAAGTCCGCTGCGTGGCGCACTGTGGTGATGGACGCCCGACGCTCACCCTTCCGGCTGCGAACGACAATCTCGGCCCCATCGATGGCGACGACGGTTTCGGACGCGCCGAACGAAGGCGTGGCGACACCCGACAGCTCACTGCACAAGCCGACGTGCCCGTCGATTTCATACCGGGCAACGCAGATCACATGCTCGGCGAGCATGTGGATGGCGTTTCTGGTGGAGACAAAGGATGCCGGTACCGGCTCAAGCGTTGAGGTCATAAGAATGCCCACCCAAGCTATGCGACTCTGCTCCAACGCGGCGGTACAGGCGAGCACGAGTTCGTTGGAACTTACATTCGAGCGGCGACTGCCAACCCCAACCGCTCCGAATGTCCGGGCGCTTGTGCGGGGTGATGACTAGGAGGCTGTCGGTGATGTCGGCGAGCGCTCGGCACACACCGGGCAAACGAGAGGTCTCCACGAGGTGAAGGGCAAAGCTGCACACGACGGTTGACCACGTTCGTCCAGCCAGCGCGCCGGCTGCGATGTCTTCGAACCGCACAGCCTCGGCCGGTTGGCCAACTCGCGCTTCGTACGCAACACCCGTGAAGGGGTCGATGCCGTCGACTCTGTCGGCACCGAGCTCACGTAACGCCAGCGTTGCCTCACCACTTCCGCATGCCAGGTCAAGCACATGTGAGAGATCGAGTGGCCATGTGGCGACGGCCATGGCCAGCGCGCCGCAAACGCCGTCCTCATGGGGGTTTCGGTAGGTGGCACCATGGGCGAGGTAGTAGCCCTCGACACCCAGTGCCTCGTAGGCCGGGGTGAGCGGATCGAGTTCAGCAGCCACAGGGAATACGGCCGCACTTCGGGCAGCCGTCCGCATAGATGGAGACCGCTTCGGTGAGATCGACACCGGCCTGGTTGGCGAGTGACGCCACCCATGCCAGCACGTCGGCAAACTCATGACGCTGCTGCGCGTGCGTCCCCTTGCGCAGTGCCTGCGCCAATTCACCAACTTCCTCGGCGAGCCACGCAACGCTGGCCGGAATACCGCGTGCGGTGTCCTGCTCACCGTACGTTGCGGCCATCAGCGTTTGGAAGGTGTGCAAGTCCATGATCCGTTCACCCTACCGACTCCGTAAAGTCACCCAAACTGTGGATGAACCTGTGCACGACAGGTGCATAACCAAGTTATTTCTGGGGAGAACCAAGAAACTTAGTGGATAACCTGGGGATGACGAAAAACATACTTGACCTGGACTTTTGCAGGTGACACAGTGATGTCACCGCAAGGAACGCAGCGGAGAAAGCAAGCGAAAGATGGTCCGAAGGCGCAAGCCGGAAGGGCACCCCGAGCTTGCGGATTCCGAAGGCAACGAGCGGTAGGAAAGCAAAAGCCAAACATTCGGGAAACGCAGGGCAACCTGCCGGAACCGGAAAACGGAACTTGCCCGCTGACCGCAAGGCCAACGGGCAAGTGGATTGATCGAGCGTAAGGGTAACACCGGACAA
>JAYTKG010000665.1:0-10048 GCA_043730435.1 Acidimicrobiia bacterium
TTCACTACCAAGGAGCAATTATGAAGAAACTTATTGCGACCACCGCTATTTCTGCGGCATTGACGCTTGTACCGGTATCAGGAGCCTTTGCTCAGACGACGGTTCCCCCATCCGATCCCAACGACGTTCAGACGATCAACAACCCGCTCGACGAGAACGACGACGGTGGTTTCAACGACTGGGGTCTTCTCGGCTTGCTCGGGCTTGCCGGCTTGGCGGGCTTGAAGCGGCGCGACTCGATCCAGCACACAAATACCGAGCGAGTCGTCGCCCGCTGAGGCGAAACAAAATCAACAAGGTCGGGCATGGGTGATCCCTCCCGCTTGGCTGCGGCGGCGCCCGTCGTGGCTGTTGGTTTGTCCGCCTCCCCTCCGCTTAGACGGAGGGGAGGCTTTACGCATGGTGGTTTGTCTGGTTCGGGGCCAGAGCGTCGGCGCCCGCCGTCGTTCGCTATCGGGCGTTCGCGGTTTGGCGCGGGCGTTTCGCCGCACGGCGCTTGTGAGGGGCAGGCTCTGGATCGCCTGCGTTCTTACCCTCCTCACTATCGGCCAAGGTCTTTAACATGGCCTTCATTTCTCGGTGATCGGCCTTCGACAATGTCATCCGATCATTCATGGTCACTCCTGGGTAGTGGGTTGACAGCACTGTTCCCACATGCCGGTCGGACCAAACCCGGGGTGCCTGCCGAAACGCGTCAGACGAACTGGTTGTCGAAACGAATGCAGATCAGCGCAGTGTCATCGCGTGCGTCGTCGCCCACGAGCCGGGCGATGGTGGATTCGCACCAAGTGCTGGGGTCGACGTCACTGCGGAGTTCGGCGGCGAGTTTCATGAGCCTGTGCAGTCCGACATCGATCGATTCGTTGCGGCGTTCGATGAGCCCGTCGGTGAATGCGACAAGCACGGCTGAGTGGGGCACGGTCAGTTCGCCCTGCGTGCGTTGATTTGACGCAACGCCGAGTGGTGGAGATCGGCCCTCCCAAAGGATGGCGTCGCCTTGGTCAGAGTGCAGCAAGAACGGCATATGCCCTGCGCTTGCGTAGCGCAAGCGCCGAGTGCTCGGGTCGTAGTCGCCATAGCCGACAGTCGTCATGTCGGCTCCTGGTATGGACGAAACGTGATCTTCCAGGTGGTCCAGAACTGACGATGGGCCCGATGCCGTTGCTGCGATGATGCGGAGTGCCGATTGCAGTTTGCTCATCGCTACCGCGGCGTCAAGGTCGTGCCCAACAACGTCACCCACGGCAAAACCGATTCGGCCGCCAGGCAGGGCGAAGAGGTTGTACCAGTCGCCGCCGATCTCGTATTGCGGATCGGCCGGACGATACTGGGTGACGGCAGTGATGCCCGGAACGGAATCGATGATGGGGAGCAGCGCCCGTTGTAGCCGGTGAGCCGTTTCGTACTCATGCTCATAGCGGCGCGCCCGATCGATGGCTTGACCGGCGAGATCGCCGAGGCTCCGGGCAAAGGCGATGGTCTCGTTATCTATTGGGCCTTCGCGTTCAAACCCGAACGCGAGCGCTCCTACGATGAGATCGCCGCTACGAGCCGGCACCGATATGCAGCTGTTTGTATGCGTTGCGTCGTAGCTGTCCATCGTGTCGGGGAACAAACGTCGCAGATCGTCTCGGCTATCGGCAGACTGGATGCTGCCACTCTTAACCGCCTCGGTTGTCTGGCAGCTAGCGCTCATGGGCACACGGTGGTACTTGGCAGCAATCGAGGTGGGAAAATCAATGGTGGTCCACGTCTGAAGTTCGGAACCATTCGCGTTGAGAACGCCAGCTACACCGTGGTTGGCGACAAGCTTGATGCCGTGTTCCACAATGATTCGACAGATCGCTTCCGACGTCACGGCATGAGCCAGACGGGCCGTGACTGTCTGGAGCGACTCAGCCTTTGATTGTGCAGCCTGTGCGTTGCGTGAACCGCGAAGGGCATGTTCGTGCTCGGTGACCTCGAGGGCAAGCAGCCATGCGGCGATGAGCGTAACGGCAACGAAAAGTTGCAAGCTCGAAATGCCGAGCCGAGCGGTAGGACCGACTAAACCCCACGGTCCGTGCCCTTCTGCCGACATAACGTTCGCGGTCAGGGCCATAGCTAGACCGCCGACGGTTACCAAGGCGGCACCGTAACGAAACGCAACAAAGCACAGCAACGGTATTGGTAGAAAAACCAACGGCACCGACACCGGCCAGAACCCCACCACCGTCGTTACGACGGCTCCCAAAATCACCAACATCACACAGCGTGCCGACCGCGCTGGACCTCCGTCGAAGTGCGCAACGTGAGGATCACGCCCCCCACCGTTAGAACTCCCAAGCCGTCGCCGGCCCAGAACGGAAGCACGGCACCGATCCACTGCTGATCAAAGCCGATGAAAATCGTTGTGCCCCCGATGAGCGCACCAATGAAGGGACCGGCAACGACACCGAAACCAATAAAGGCCAGCAGGTCGCGCAGTCGCCCTAGATTGAACGTATTGAAGTAGCGACGAAACAGAGCGGCACCCACCAGGGGTTCGAGTGTGTTGGCAAGCACGAAGCCCCACACAACATGAATACTCTGTCCCTGCGAAAGATCGACCAAAAGTTCGGTGATGGCGACTGCGGCCATCACCCACACCCAGTGTCGCTTGTCGGTTAGAACGAGGGCAGCAAACGACACGCCAGCAGACGGGAACAACACGGCGCCAGCCGACAACGCGTGGAAGAAGCCATACGAGATCGACGAGCCTGCGCCATAGGCGAGCGACGTGGCGACCACCACCCGGATGACGTGGTTCGAGAAGAACCGATCGACGCCAAGGCGTAATCGGGGTTGCCACAATGCGCCCCTCAGCATGGCGGAACTAGATACGGACTGTCACTTCCAAACGGTCAAGTTGCGCGAAGTAAAATTGAATACAGCGTGAGGCCGGGCCCGAATGCCATCGCCACAATGTGTTGACCGGGACGTATTTCGTTGCGAGCGGATAACTCTTGAAGGACGAGCAATGTCGTTGCTGACGAACAGTTGCCGCGCCTACGTAGTGTGTCGCGCGAGGCAACGACCGCAGAGTCTGGTAGGTCGAGTCGCCGTGCGACGGTGTCGATGATCCGTGGTCCTCCTGGATGAATGGCCCAATGGTTTACGTCGGCAACGGCTAGGTCATGTCGATTCAAAAGTTGTGTCGTCAGTTCAAGAACGTGCTTGTCGAGCATGGATGGCACTTTGGGCGATAGGCGCATGCGGAAACCGAGATCGGTTACCCGCCAGGTCATCAAGTCCGAGGTCGTCGAGTCGGTTGAACACACAACGTCGATCACTTCGAGACCGGGGCCACCGGGAACGATGGTTACTGCGGCGGCTGCGTCGGAGAACAGGGCGTGGGCGACAATCTGTTCGATGTCATCAGTAGGGGGCTGAATGTGCAGGCTTGTAAGTTCGACACACAACACCACGCCGACCTTGCCTCGGGCCGAAGCAGCGTCAGCCGCGGTTGCGAGCGCTGGCAAGGCCGCGTAGCAACCCATGTGCCCGATGTGCAGCCGTTGCAGAGATGATTTCATGCCAAGCTCGTGAGCGACCATTATGTCGACGCCGGGAGTGACGTAACCGGTGCAGGACACCACGGTCAAGAGATCGATGTCGTCGGCTGCCAGGCCGCTCGCGTTGAGGGCGTTCTCAACCGCGACGCACCCGAGTGGGACAGCCAGTTCGGCAAACCGTTCCATCCGAGTTCCGGTGGTAGCGCCGCTCAGGTCTTCGGTTCTTGGATCGACAGCCGAGTGACGCTGGTCAATGCCGGACGTGCGCCACACTCGTCGAGCGACCCGATTGTCTGAGTAGTGCGCGGCGAAGAATTCATCCCACGCTTGTTGCTGATCGAGACAGGGTGGGAAGCACGACCCTATTCCGGCGATTGCGCCCGTCACCGACGCCACGTCTCACGACAGGTCATTGCGCACTTCTTTCTTCCCGACGCCTTGGTAGACGACTGCTGTCGATTTCGTGGGCAGCATGCGGACCAACCGCTCACGGTCCAAGAGAAACCGGAGGTAGTCAACGACCGATGGTCGAAGGCCCCAGACGGCAAGATTCACGTCACCCGCTGCAAACAGTTGTTGGAGTCGAAGCGGGTCAACGAACAAATGCGGATCATGGATCCCACGCGGCGGGCCACCAGGCAAGCGTTCAGCGATCGTGACCATCAAGAACTTCGCCAATCTCGTATCGTTGATCGTGTCAATCACCACGGTCCCGCCTGGTCGCAAAATCCGGCAAACGTCCGCAACTGTCTCTTCGAGGTTGTGGACGTGCTCGAGAATTTCACCGGCGAGAACGACGGAGGCTGAGTTCGACGAAATCGGCAGATGCGCAGCGTCGGCCCGAACTGCATGCACACCGTGCAGAGTGGCTTGTTCGAGTCCGGCCGTCACCAAGTCAACACCGACGTGCAGGTAACCGAGCGCCGCATCGGCCATAAGGCCAGCGCCACAACCAACGTCAACGAGAAGGTCCGCTGCGTTGAGCGGCGACGGAATAAGTGACCGGCGCGACGCCGCTAACCAGTGCAGCGCCGCAAAAGCGCCGCTAGGCCTCCACCACTCATGAACGAGATCATCGTATTGCCCGAGGTCATTTCGCGGTCGCCGAATGCTTGCACGTTTCTGACGGCCACGTATCGGTAATGCTCTGCCGAACACGCTCAAGGAGTCCCCAATCGTCGGAGGTTTTAAACCTTCACACTTGCTGAGCATCCCTGGCAAGGAACAACAGTTTCGGTCCGGCGCAGGCGACGGCAACGCTGCGGCGCTAGGTCGGGGACAACAGGTTTATGACGGTGGCCCAGGCGGTCGACGCGGGATCGATGAGGTCGAAGTGATCGGTGTCGAGGACCTCGATAGTCTCGAAGCCGCGGCTGAACTCGGGTGGCACGATGTCGTCATTGCGTCCGACGACGGCAACCTGTCGAGTAGCACCGGTCGACCTTGCCGGTTGGGCGAACCGGTACCGCTCGGGCACCTCATCCGGCGTCCCGCCCAGGAGCGATTGGACCGCACCGCCGCCGAGGTTCGCGCGCGCCGCGGCTTCGAGATCGGCAACGGGGCCCTGACCGACAGCGATCTTGATCGGTACTGCGAAATTGCCGAGGCCGCCGAGCCACAAGGCGAGGTGGCCGCCCGCCGAATGGCCGACGATGCTCACGTCCGTGACTTCGAAACCCACCGCTCTGGCCAGCGAGGGCACGAACTCAACCGCCGCCGCGACATCGTCGAGTGTGCCGCGCCACCCTCCACCTGGTTGGCCGACCCTGCGGTACTCGATGTTCCACACGGCATAGCCACGATCGGCCAGATCGTCGGCGAGGGGAGTCATGAGATCGAGCCCGTACCCCTGTTGCCAGAACCCGCCATGGATCAGCACGACGACTCGATACGTTTCCCGACCCGGTTGGCGGTAGAGCGTTCCGAATTGTTCAGTCTCGGCACCGTATGCATGATTCGATCGTTCCACGCCGACCATCTTGACCGAAACCTCGGCGCCTCGGCGCGGGGCGGATGCACACCCGACGCACCCGAGAGCGAGCGCGCACCCGAGCGCAAGCCACCGGCGAAAAAACGATTGGTTCGTCATGCCTGACGTTCGTTGCCGAGCATCGTCCGGATTTGAGCAAAATGACGTTGGCTGGCGTGCGGAATGTCTAGGTCGCGGATGGCTCGGGTACACCACCTCAGCTACCACCCACAAAGGAGTTCCCATCATGAACAATCGTGAAAGCGTTACCACCCGTTGGATCGGACCGAAGCCATGACATCACTTGCTGCTGTGCAATGGAGTCAGGGCGTGGAGGACGCTTGGTCGAGTTTCGCCAAGTTTGTCCCGAAGTTCCTGGGCTTCCTGGTCATTCTAGTTATCGGCTACATCGTGGCTCGCGCGATAGGTAAGGCGTTGGATGCGGTTCTGGAACGAGTTGGGTTTGACCGGATCGTCGAACGAGGCGTCAAGAAAGTTTTGGCAAAGGCCAAGTTCGACGCAAGCGACATCGTGGCCAAAATCGTGTTCTACGCCATCTTCCTGATGGTTCTGCAAATGGCCTTCGGAGTCTTCGGTCAGAACCCGGTCAGCGACCTGCTGCGCAGTGTGGTGGCCTACCTTCCGAAGGTAGTCGCTGCGGTCATCATCGTCATTGTGGCATCAGCGATCGCCACGGCTGCCAGAGAGCTGATTGATGCCAGCCTGGGCGGGCTGAGCTACGGCAAGACACTCGCCAACGCAGCCGGCATCGCCATCGTAGCTGTCGGAGTGTTTGCGGCTCTGAACCAGCTTCAGATTGCTCCCGCTATCGTCACCGGCTTGTTCTATGCACTGTTGGCGATTGTGGCCGGATCGGCAATCATTGCGATTGGTGGTGGCGGCATTGCTCCCATGCGATCGCGATGGGAAAGCGCTCTGTCAAAGTATGACGAGGAGAAGCCCAAACTGCAGCAGGCAGCTCAAGGTTCCAAGGAACGGGTGGAGCAACGGGTCGATCAACGACTTGAAGAGGCCAAGTCGGCCTCGTCCTCCAGCCTTGAACCACCTAAGTAGCTCCTGGAAACGCCTTATCGATAGTGACGTGGGTTCCCGGCGATTCTGTCGCGGGACCCCACGGCTGTCCGTCTCTAGTCCGAATGCGGCGTGTTCATCTCTCGTCCCCCGGTTGATGACTGGAGGACGAGGATGGCTGCTTCGGTGCGGTTACGCACGTTGCATTTGCAGAGCGTTCGGGTGACGTAATTCTTTACCGTTTTCTCCGACAAGAACATTTGGCCCGCGATTTCACGATTCGTGAGGCCCTGCGCGATCAGGTCGAGGACGGACCGCTCTTGATGGGTGAGTCTTGACAAAGGACTAGAATCCGACACGGATTCCTGTGCGGTGCCTGGACCGCGGTCCGCAAGATCAACGGTCCCACCGTGTCGAGTATGACATTCTTATACCCAACGACTACCAAAGGTATACGTGGTCCGCCCTCGTGGCTCAGCGGCCGCCCTTGTAATGCACGACGAGGAGAGTGGCATCATCCCGTAGGTCGCTGCTGCAGTAGTCAAGGAGTGAACTCGTGAGCCGACGAGTGGTCTCAGCCGTCGACAAATGGTCGAGTGACGAGCGTACGAACATCTCGCCGAGCCGTTCGACACCGAACACCTCTCGGTCGGCGGCCCGTCCTTCTATGACGCCATCAGTGAAGAACAGGATGCGATCGTCGGGCTGAAGTGTGTTCTTCATAACTTGAACGACATTGCCACCCAACCCCATCGGCATCGAAGGCACACAGACAAGATCACCGCACAGCGCTCCGTTGCGGACGAGTAGGGGAAGGTGATGACCGGCGTTGATCCACACGAACTCGGCTGTCAGCAGGTCTATGGACCCGATGATGCCAGTCACGTAGTAACAATCTCCGAACTGGTGCTCCATCGCACGATCAACCTCGCCGTAGGCGTCAACCAGCCCGGCGCCCTCGCGACGTGCATTCCGAATCGTGTTCACCGCGAGTGCCGATTTCAGAATCGCAGGCAGGCCGTGTCCAACTGCGTCGATAATGGAAAAGTCGAGACGGTTTGCGTTGATCGCATAGTCAAAGGAGTCACCGCCGGTTGAATACGCAGGTTCCAGTGTTCCGCTAATCGCAGCCGCTGGCGTTGAGCAGTTCAGCGGAGGCAGCAGATCCCATTGCATCTCTGCAGCAATGGAAAGAGGACGAGCCCTGCGCGTCTTAAGCACAATGTCGGTGTAGCGCCGCTTGCTGACGATGGTAAGAACCAGGATGCGTAGCGCGACCTCAAAAGTACTTGTATCGCTCTTGAACGTCGTTCCGTGCTCGACTTCGATGACGCCAAATCTCTCGGCCCCTTCAGCCAGGCAGATGCGGGTGATGGCCGGCTCACCTTGCGTTGTGATTGCCTCACCGAGACAAAAGACACGTCCAGCGACGGTACCCTCGACTCTGATTTCCTCACCCCGAGCGCGTTGGTCACCGAAAGGAATCAGCAGTTCTTGGGCATAGTCGACAATGAGAATTCGCGCAGCCGTTGCCCCGACGGTGCTCGCAAACATTGGGCCGAGATCCACCAGACGGTCAGGAGGAAGATCGGTTGTTGCCGCAAGAAACTCGGTGAGGGTGTGCGACTCACAAGATGAACGTTCGGTAGGTTGAACCATTATCCCAGTGGCCCCATGACGATGAAGTTACCAAGGTTCCCGCCTGGCTCCGAGTCCTGTCGCAAGATGTTTGACTTTCGGGCTTTTCGGGCAATGACCCCCGTGCGATACCAAACGGCAACCCGCCGTCTACCGAGACGTTCGGAACAACTGTCGTTTCCATTTCTTAAGGGGTTGTTGTGGACGTGATCGAAGAGGTGGATGCCGTCGTGATCGGACTCGGCCCCGGTGGCGAGGAAGTTGCGGGTCAACTTGCGCAGGCCGGGCTCTCTGTCGTTGGTATCGACTCCGGGCTGGTGGGGGGTGAATGTCCGTACTGGGGGTGTGTCCCGTCCAAGATGATGATCAGGGCGGCCAACCTGATCGCCGAGGCGAAGCGAGTCAACGGCATCGCCGGCTCGGCTCATGTCACCTCCGACTGGGCCCCCGTGGCAGCCCGCATTCGGGAAGAGGCCACCGACAATTGGAACGATGACGCCGCCGTGAAAAGGTTCACGGATAAGGGTGGCCACTTTGTTCGGGGTCGCGGTCGAATGACTTCAGCGAACACGGTGGTAGTCGGCGACCAGTCATTTCGAGCTTCTCGGGCGATTGTTCTCGCTACCGGCAGCTCGCCCGCCGAACCTCCGATTCTCGGTATGAAAGGAACGAAGTACTGGACGAATCACGAAGCAATAGAAGCTGAAAGGTTGCCGGCATCCTTGATCGTGCTCGGGGGTGGCGCCATCGGTGTTGAGTTGGCCCAAGTGTTCGCTCGGTTTGGCGTGAAGGTCACGATCGTGGAGGCCGCTGACCGGTTGCTGTTTCTGGACGAGCCCGAAGTGGGGGAGTTGTTGGGCAACGTGTTCGAGCGGGAGGGTATCGAAACCATTACTGGAATGAGTGCCAACGAGATATGGCACGATGGCACGGACTTTCACGTCACCCTCGCCGACCAACGGAGCCTTTCGGCCGAACGACTTTTGGTAGCAACCGGACGGCAGGTGAATCTGGCTGACGTTGGCGTTGATGTTCTCGGAATCGATGTCACCGCAAAGTCCCTGGCCGTGGACGCGCGGCTGCGTGTCGCTGATGGTGTCTGGGCTGTGGGAGACATCACGGGCAAGGGTGCCTTTACCCATGTCGCCATGTATCAGGCTGCCATCGCCGTGGCCGACATTCTCAACAACACCCATCCGACCGCCGAGTACAACGCCGTTCCTCACGTCACGTTCACCGATCCGGAAGTCGGGGCCGTCGGCCTGTCTGAGGCTGCGGCTAGAGAAGCGGGATACGACGTGCACGTGGCGAAAGCGTCCGTGTCTTCCTCAGCGCGTGGTTGGATACATAAGGCCGGCAACGAGGGGTTCATCAAGCTGGTCGTCGACCGCAAACGTGAGGTGTTGATAGGGGCCACTTCGATGGGTCCACACGGTGGCGAAGTACTCGGACTGCTCACGCTGGCTATACACGCACAGGTGCCGATCGCGCAGCTCCGCACCATGATCTACGCCTACCCGACCTTCCATCGTGGCGTTGAGGACGCGTTGCGTTCTCTGAGCTGAGCCTCGGCCCTTGTTTCGAATCAGTGAGTGGTGGGTAGGGACGTGCCAGTGACTGGACTATCTGAACCCCGCGACCTTGCGCCGAGCGAACTTCTGTTGCCAACGTCTCTCGGCGTGTCCGCCGGTCGCCGATCGGACGAGGCGAGGGGTGGCGTGAGCGATAGTGCTCCGCTGGTGCAATCAGCAGCGCAGTCGTGGGCCGATGTGCCGTGGCGCACAATCGTTGCAACCATAGGCATTGTCATCGCTTCAGTCTTGGGACTCGTGGTCGTATATCGGGCCTCTCGAGTCTTGGTGTGGGTGGTCGTCGC
>JAYTKG010000666.1:0-8073 GCA_043730435.1 Acidimicrobiia bacterium
TGTCGAGTGACATGGCGTTCACGCTCGATGTGTGGGACGCCAAGCTGGCTGAAATTGCCGACATGCTTGGTAGCGAACGTGCTGCATTGGTCGTGCAACTTGAACCGGTGGTAGCCAAGGCGTACGCGGCATTGGCCGGCGAGGCCCAACCGGTTTCGATGTCATACGCGCCGGACTGGTTGGTGGGCGGACTCGCTCTTGCGCTGGTCGCCAGTCGCGCCGACGACGTGCGTCGGATGTCCACGACTGTCGGGCCTCACCGTGACGATCTTGATGTAACGCTCAATGGCTTGGCTACCCGCACTCACGCAAGCCAGGGTGAGCAACGCACCATGGCGTTGGCATTGAGGTTGGCCGCCCATCAGTTGGTGACCGAGCATCACAACGAAGCCCCCGTGCTGGTGCTCGACGACGTCTTCAGTGAACTCGACCCCGAGCGGAGCCGGGCGTTGTTAGCCAACCTGCCGAACGGGCAGGTAGTCATTACCACCGCCTCCGTCCTGCCTGAGGGAGCATCGCCCGACAAGGTCATGCGCATCGTCGACGGCGCCGTCGTATGAGTGACGACGGCGTGCCGCTCTCGGAAAGTCTCGACGCTGTCATCCGCTCATTGAAAGGCGACGGCGCTTCTGCGGTGGCCGGTGTGTTCGGACACTGGGAAGAAGCTGTTGGCGAAGCCATCTCGGCACACGCGAAACCGGTGTTGCTCGACAATGGGCGCCTTTTGGTCGAAGTCGACCAACCCGGCTGGGCCACCCAGCTCCGCTATCTCGAACAAGAATTGTTGGACCGCCTCCGCCCCCACCTTGGCGGCGCCGACCTCCACGCCATCGAAGTCCGCGTTGCCCGCCGCTAGCGTGGCTCTCGACGCTTGTTGGTACTCGTCGTAGGCCTTCGGTGGGTGAATTTCTTTCCAGTGCTGCTCACGAGGCCCGACGATGGGCGCAAAAGGTGTTTGCGGAGGGGAATAGCGGAGAGGCAGAAACGAACGTTGTAACACCCCTCCTGGTAGACTGTCGTACAGATATCGCGGGTCGGTCGAGGGGTTCCTTGGCGCCGCCTCCCCGACGCAGCACCAACGAGACGGAGACGCGCCGTGACGGCGACGAACGACAACGACACCGAAAACATCCAGACCAGCGCGAGCAGCGATGCGACCGCAAGCAACACCAGCGGCAGCGAAAACTACAGCGCAAAGGACATTCAGGTCCTCGAAGGTCTGGCCCACGTCCGTAAACGACCCGGTATGTACATTGGCTCCACCGGCCTCAACGGCCTGCACCACCTGATTTGGGAAGTGGTCGATAACTCTGTCGACGAAGCCATGGCCGGTTTTTGCGACGCCATCAACGTTGTTTTACTGGCCGACGGTGGATGCCGGGTGGAAGACAACGGCCGCGGTATCCCGGTCGACCCCTATCCGTCGGGTCAACACAAGGGCAAGAGCGCGGCAGAAGTGGTGCTCACCGTTCTCGGCGCCGGCGGCAAGTTCGGTGGCGGAGACGGCTACAAGGTGTCGGGTGGTCTGCACGGTGTGGGTGTTTCCGTGGTCAACGCGTTGTCCGAACGGCTGATCTTGGAGGTCGACAAGAATGGCAATCACTACATTCAGGAGTACAAGGGTGGCGGCCTGCCCGTGGGTAGCCTTGAACTTGAGGGCAAGGCGCCGGCCGGTCGCCACGGAACATCCATCACCTTCTGGCCTGACACCACCATCTTCACGGTGGAAGGCACCGAGTTTCTTTCCCGCACGGTGCTCGAACGGCTCCAGATCATGGCGTTCCTCAACAAGGGCCTCCAGATCAACTTTGTCGATGAGCGGCCCGGTCACGAGCAGACGCAAACGTTCCAGTACGCGAACGGTATCGCCGACTATGTGCGCCACCTGAACTCCTCGAAGGAAGCGTTGTTCCGCAAGGTCGCTCAGATCGAAGCGCAGGAAGACGATATGGCGGTCGAGGTCGCTATGCAGTGGAACACCGGCTACTACGAAGGCATCTTCGGGTACGCCAACGGCATCTCCACGACCGAAGGTGGCATGCACATAGAGGGCTTCAAAACGGCCCTCACCGCCCTCATCAACAAGTACGCCAAGGGCCGCAACCTGCTGAAGGAAAAAGACGACAACCTGCTCGGCGAAGACATCCGAGAGGGTCTCACCGCCATCGTGGCCATCAAGCTGCGCGAGCCGCAGTTCGAGGGCCAGACCAAGGGCAAACTCGGCAACGTTCCCGCCCGCTCCATGGTGCAAAAAGCCGTGAACGAAAAGTTCGCGGAATGGCTGGAAGAAAACCCCGCCGAGGCTGCAGCCATCGTGAAGAAGGGCATCGCTGCCGCCCGAGCTCGCCTCGCGGCCAAAGAAGCCCGTAACGCCATCCGCCGAAAGTCCTCACTCGAAGGCGCTGGCATGCCCGACAAGTTGAAGGACTGCAACTCACGCGATCCGCGCGAGAGCGAACTGTTCATCGTGGAGGGTGACTCCGCCGGTGGCTCAGCGGTGTCGGCACGCAACCCGCTCACGCAGGCGATCTTGCCTATCCGCGGAAAAATTTTGAACGTCGAACGGGCCCGGCTCGACAAGATGCTGAAGAACACCGAAGTGCAGGCGCTCATCTCGGCCATCGGCGGGGGAGTGGGCGAGGAGTTCGATATTTCCAAGGCCCGCTATCACAAGGTGATTGCGCTGTGCGACGCCGACGTTGACGGCAGCCACATCCGCACGCTGCTCATGACGTTCTTCTTCCGTCAGATGAAGCCGCTGGTGGAACAGGGCTACTGCTACATCGCCCAGCCGCCGCTGTACTCCACCGAAATCGGCAAAGAGAAGATCTACCTGAAGGACGACAACGCCAAGACCGCGTTCTTGGAAAAGCACCCGAACCACAAGAAAGAGTTCCAGCGCCTGAAGGGCCTCGGCGAAATGGACTGGCAAGAACTCAAAGAGACCACCATGCAGGCCTCACGGCGCACCTTGTTGCAGGTCACCGTCGAGCAAGCCGCGCTTGCCGATGAGGTCACCAGCGTGCTCATGGGTGACGACGTCGAACAGCGCAAAAATTTCATCACCAAGAACGCCAAAGACGTCCGTTTCCTGGATATTTGAAAGGGGAAGGAAACCTTCCCCTCTCAAGCTCACCCCATCTCTGTAGGAACTACGGCGGACCGGCAAGCCGGATCCACCTTCGTACAAACGCTTGAACGGAGTGCCGGTACCGGCACACCGAGGTCAACTGCAAAAGCTGCGGTACATCGCAAGACAAGGACTTCTGCATATGAGTAATACAACGACACCGCCGCCGGACGAACCGACGATGGGCAGTATTGAACCGATTGAGATTCAAGATGAGATGGAGCGCTCGTTCCTCGAGTACTCCATGTCGGTCATCGTGTCGCGTGCCCTCCCCGACGTACGGGACGGATTGAAGCCGGTGCATCGCCGCATCCTGTGGGACATGGAGCAGCAAAACTTCCGGCCCGACCGACCGTTCGTGAAGTGCGCCCGGGTCAGTGGTGACACCTCCGCGAAGTATCACCCTCACGGTGACTCCTCTATTTACGACGCCCTCGTGCGCATGGCGCAACCCTTCTCGCTGCGGCATCCACTCGTCGACTTCCACGGCAACTACGGCTCCCCCGACTTCGGTGCCGCGGCCAGTCGATACACCGAGTGTCGGCTCAGCCCGTTGGCCATGGCGCTGCTCGACGGTATCGATGAGGAGACCGTGGAGATGCAGGCCAACTATGACGGCACCCTCGAAGAACCAAAGGTCTTGCCAGCCCGTTTCCCGAACCTTTTGGTGAACGGCGTGCAAGGTATTGCCGTTGGTATGGCCACCAACATTCCGCCCCACAACCTGGGTGAAATCTGCGACGCCACCATCCATCTCATTGCGCACCCTGACGCCACCCCCGATGACCTCATGGAGTTCGTGAAGGGCCCAGATTTCCCGACCGGCGGTTTCATTCTCGGGCGCGCCGGCATCATCGAGGCCTACCGCACCGGCAAGGGTTCGGTGAAGATGCGCGCCGCAGCCGGCATTGAAGAAACAGCCAAGGGTGGCTTGCAGATTGTGGTCACCGAATTGCCGTATCAGACGTCGTGTTCCTCTATCGCTAGTCGCGTGAAGGAACTGGCCGACTCGAAAGAACTCGAAGGCATTCGCGACATCAACGATGAATCAGCCGAAGACTTCACCCGGCTGGTCATCTCGCTCAAGCGGGACGCGAACGCCGGCGTCATCTTGAACAACCTCTACAAGTACACCCCGATGCAAACCAGTTTCAGCTGCAACATCGTGGCCCTGGTTGACGGTGTGCCTCGCCAGCTCAATCTGCGTGACTGTCTGCACTATTACGTCGAGCACCAGATTGAAGTCATTACCAAGCGCTCAGAGTTCCGCCGTCGCAAGGCCGCTGCTCGTGCCCACGTGATCGAGGGTCTGGTCAAGGCCCTCAACGTGATCGATGAAGTCATTGCACTCATCCGGGCCAGTGAGGACAAGCAGGCCGCTCGCGAAGGCCTCATGGCCACCTTCGGGTTCTCCGAAATTCAGGCCGAGTCCATCCTTGACATGACGTTGGCCCGCCTCACCCGCCTGTCTCGCATTGACCTCGACACCGAGCTTGAGGGCCTTCGCAAGACCATCGAAGAACTCGACGCCATCCTTGAGTCCGATGCTCGTAAGCGTGACGTCATTACGGCCGAACTCACCGCCATTCGGGACAAGTTCGCGGAGCCCCGCAAGGCCAAGCTCACCCACGACCCCGGCGACATGTCCACCGAGGATCTCATCGACGACAAAGAACTGGTCGTCGTCATGACCCAGGCCGGCTACATCAAGACGGTGGAGGGTGCCGCGTTCCGCACCCAGGCCCGTGGTGGCCGCGGAAAGGCCGGAAGCACGCTGAAGCAAGACGACATCGTGCGGCACGTCATCTATTCAAGTGCTCACGCGTTCCTGCTTTTCTTTTCCAATCGCGGCAAGGTGTATCGCCTGAAGGCGCACGAGATTCCCGAGCGTGAACGCACCGCCAAGGGCATCCCCATTATCAACTTGTTGCCGTTGCAACCAAACGAGCACATTCAGACCATCATCGATACCCGCTCGTACGACGCCGATCGTTTCCTGTTCTTCGCCACCAAGAAGGGCACGGTAAAGAAGACCGAGTTTCATGCGTATGACTCCAGCCGTCGTGACGGGCTTATCGCCATCAACCTCAACGACGGTGATGAGCTGGTGAAGGTCATCGAAACCAGTGGCACCGACGACGTGTTCATGGTGAGCCGCAAGGGTATGAACATCCGGTTCAACGAAGACGATGTGCGCCCCATGGGCCGTGCTGCCGCCGGTGTGCGCGGTATGAAACTTCGGGCCGAAGACGAACTGGTGTCATGCGACGTTGCCCGGGATGACGTGTCCATTCTGATCATGACCGATTCCGGTTATGGCAAGCGCACACAGCTGGCCAAGTTCAACCAGCAGGGTCGCGGCGGCCAAGGTGTGATCGGCATGAAGCTCACCGGCAACCGCGGGTACGTGGTGGCCGCCTTCATGGTGGGCGAAGAAGACGAGATCGTTGCCATCTCCTCCGGTGGCGTCACGCTGCGGGTACCGGTGCGAGACATCTCCGAGCAAGGCCGCGACGCTACCGGCGTGCGCATCATGAGCCTCGACGCGGGCACCGTGGTGGCGTCTGTTGCCCCCATTCTCGGCAGCAGCGACGGCGAAGACGACGCTGAATAGTTGCCGATTAAACCGGAAAAACGCCCGGACCGATGGTCCGGGCGTTTGCGGTTGTCAGACGTTCGGGCGGGGGCCGAACGTCGGGCCGACGGTGCGGGTGCGCTTGATCTCGTACACGCCGTCGATCGACGCCAACGTGACATACGCATCCCATAGGCGCAGCGCGTCATCACCCGTGGGGGCCGGCGACATGACGGGCCCGAAGTAGATCATCGGCAAGTTTTCCACGGCGATGATCGGTACGCCCACGTCGGCACCTACAAGCGCTACTCCGGCTGCGGTCGATGCGTGAATGCCGGCATCCAGTGATTCGTCTTCGGCAGCTGACAGCGCCGACACATCGACGCCAGCGGCCTTCACGCATTCTCCCAGCGTTTCCAGCACCGAGTCGCCGTCGTAGTGAATGGCGGTCCCGAATGAGCGATAGAGCGCCGAGACCGCGTCGTTCCCGTAGTCGAGGCGAGCCCGCTCGATGACCCGCAGACTAGGCCACTGCGCCTCAAGGGGAATGCGGTACTGGTCCGGCATGCCCGCACCGTTCTTGACCAAGAGGCTGTAGGTCTTCCAGGTGACATCAAGGTCACGGTGTGGCGCGACCTCTCGAACCCATTCTGCGGTAATCCAGGTCCATGGGCAGGCAGGGTCGAAGTAGAAGTCGATTGCAGTCACAGGCGGGAACGCTATCGCCCCATCACTCATTCTCCGCTAAAGTTACGGCGTCTCGGAGATCAGCTCTCCCTCCCATGTCGTTGCTGTGGAGGAGAGATTGATGCGATCCGGAAACGAACAAGGACACGCCCTTGCACTGGTTGTGGTGGTGCTGACCGTGCTGATGGTGATTTGTGTTGGACTGGCTCAATTGGGTGTTCGCGCCGCCGACCAGTCGCGGGCCCGAACGGCTGCCGACGCCGTAGCGCTCGCCGCCGCATCGGGTGGATTCGACGCCGGCCGGCGCCTCGCGGCGGCCAACCACGCCACACTGACTGTATTAACGTCCGATGGGGGAGTGGTGCGGGTCACGGTGCGAGTCGGCTCGATGTCTGCCACGGCCGCAGCCACGCTGGTCGCCGGATGACGACTGAACGCCATTCGTCGGACAGGGCCAACTACAGTGCTGAGCGTGAAGTCGCTTGATCCCTTCGAGGAAACATCCTCGCGGACTCCGAAGGGTGACGCCGTGTCTGATGACATCGACGTCGCTCCATCGCTGTCGCGTCGGCGTCCCCCTCAGGATCCGATCGTCGGCCAGTCGTGGACGGCGCTAGAAGCGGCTGGCTTGCTGCCGAAACGCCCAACAGACCCAGTCGCTGACGATCCGAACGTCACGCCTGAGGGTTGGCCGACCGACGACCTCAGTCCGTCGGGCTCGGTCGAGGTCGTGTCGCGTCCAATTCCACCGCCTCCGCCCATGATGCCGAACCCATCGGCTCTCGCTGCGGCTACTGCGGCCATTGTGTTAAACCCGATGACGCCACCGCCTGGGCTTCCGCCGGCGGTTCGCGAAGTTCAGCCAGCGGAACCCTCCGACGCCCCGGTTGAATCCCCCACAGAACTGATTCCGGCCGAGGCTGAGCCGCTTGAACCAGCCACCGAACCCGTCACCGAACCAGCCGCCGAACCACCGACCGAGGCAGTGCCTGCGGTTGAGGCCCGGCCGCTGCCGGTCATGCCGGCGCCGAGTTCGCCAGCCAGGCCGTTCAACGACGAACTCGAGCGTCCAGCCCGGGTGCTCACCAAGACCGTTGGCCGCCGCCGTATCTTTGGGCGCCGCCCCCGCGTCCGCAAGGTCTCGCGGGTCGTGCGCCGCATCGATGGTTGGACCGTCTTCAAGATCTCGCTGGTGTTGTACATGCTGCTGTATGTCGTGCTGCTCATTGCGGGCGTCTTGCTCTGGCACCTCGCCTACACGACCGGCACCGTCGACAACATCCAGGGCTTCATCAAAGAACTCTTCGGGCTGAAGACCTTCACCATCAACGGCAAGAAGCTTTTCAGTGCATCCCGTGGCCTCGGCCTATTCCTGGCCATCGCCGGAACCGGGCTGCACGTCACGCTCGCCGTCCTGTTCAACCTCATTGCCGACCTGGTCGGCGGTGTGCGGGTCACGGTGCTGGAAGAGGAAGTCATCCTGCGCGAACGACTACGTGGCGGGCCGGTTGCAGAATCGATTGACGCGGACAGCGATGCAGGCGATAACCTGACAGCTTCCTAGCGCGCCTCGGCGCGTGAAGGGGCTATAGCTCAGTTGGTTAGAGCGCTGCACTGATAATGCAGAGGTCACAGGTCCGACTCCTGTTAGCCCCACTTGGCACGACGATCTGTCTTCCTC
>JAYTKG010000667.1:0-13511 GCA_043730435.1 Acidimicrobiia bacterium
CGACAAGATGGCGCGGTCAACCTTGTCGAGTCCGCGCTCGTCGACACCGAACAGCGACAAGCCAGCCTTGGCGGTGGTGACGTTGATGGTGCCGTCGCCACGTACTTCTGCGAAATCTCGCACGCGCCGCAGCAGACGGTTGGCGATACGGGGTGTGCCGCGGCTGCGCTTAGCGATCTCCCAGGCGGCGTCGTGCGTAACCTCGACGTGCAGGATTCCCGCGGCGCGATTGACGATGGCTTGCAGCTCGTCGGGGTCGTAGAAGTCAAGTCGTGCCGTAAGGCCGAAACGGTCGCGCAACGGCCCGGTGATCAGGCCGGTTCGCGTGGTGGCACCCACCAGCGTGAAGCGGGGCAGGTTCAGCCGAATCGAACTGGCGGCCGGACCTTTGCCGACCACGATGTCGATCATGAAATCTTCCATGGCCGGATAGAGAATTTCTTCCACTGCTCGCGACAGCCGGTGGATTTCGTCGATGAACAGCACGTCGCCCTCGTCGAGCTTGGTGAGGATGGCGGCCAAGTCTCCGGCTCGTTCGAGCGTAGGGCCTGAGGTGACCAGGAAGTGGGCGTTCATTTCCATGGCGATGATGGCGGCCATAGAGGTCTTGCCCAGCCCGGGCGGGCCGGCGAGCAGCACGTGATCGGCGGCTTGATTGCGACGCCGGGCCGCTTCCAACATGATGCCGAGGTGGTCTTTCAGTTCCCGTTGACCCACGAAGTCGGCGAGATGTTTTGGTCGAAGGTTGGTTTCGTCCGATTGCTCGATCTCATCGGCAACCGGGTCGAGTTCGTCACGCACGCTTTGACCCTAGAAGCCCGAGCGCCTCCCGCAACATCGATGCCGAAGTTCCGCCGGTAGGCAGTTCACGCAAGACATCTCGAATTTCGTCGGTGCCATAGCCAAGGCCGGCCAGCGCTTCTCGCACTTCAGCCGTCACCGAGGTCGTGCCACCATTCTTGCTGGCGACCGGGATCTCAAAGTCGGGCACATCGAGTTTGCTTTTCAGCTCGATCAGCAGCCGCGCCGCGGTCTTCTTGCCCACGCCAGGTACGAGGCACAGCGCGGCGTCGTCGCCTGTTGCGACGGCGACGCGCAAGTTGTCGGGCGTGTGAACACCCAGAATCGCGAGAGCCAGCGCAGGGCCGACACCGTGGGCGGAAATAAGCGCCTCAAAGGTGATGCGGTCGTCACGACCAACGAAGCCGTAGAGCGCTTGCGCGTCCTCTCGGATGTGATGGTGGATGAAGAGGAACACGTCGCCACTGCTCGGCAACTGCGACAGCGTGCGGGGCGACACGATCACCCGATAGCCAACGCCCTGAACTTCCACCAGGACCTCGCCGCTGCTGCCGCGCTCGAGCATCTGTCCGCGCAATGAGCCGATCATCGTGTCTGTCCTGCCAGTGCCGCCCGGGTCAGTCGTGACATTGGTGCTTGTGCGAGATAGCAAAGCGCCAGTGCAGCGGCATCGGCCGCGTCGGCCGGTTTGGGTGGGGCGGCCAGACCGAGACGGGCCTGCACCATGCGAGCAACCTGTGTCTTGTCGGCCGCTCCCCAACCGGCGACGGCTGACTTCACTTCGTTCGGCGTGTACTGCACGACTTCGCACCCTCTACCTGCCGCCTCAGCTAAGGCCAAGCCGCTGGCCTGACCGACCGACATGGCCGTGCGCACATTCACCTGGAAAAAAACATGCTCGACCGCGACAACGTCGGGGTTGACGTCGTCCATGAGTTTGGCGAGGTCGTTTTTGAGCTCAGCCAGCCGCATCGGCAATGGCGTCTTGGCGGGCGTGGTCAAGACGCCAATGCTGATCAGCTTCATGGGCTTGCGACGATCGACCTCGATACATGCGAACCCACATCGAGTCAGCCCCGGGTCAATACCCAAAATCCGACGAGGACCATTTCCCGAAGCCACGAACACAGGTTCGATCCTAACCCGAATCCGTTGGCCTCGGGGGTGATCCGCAGCGAGGCCGATCGAGCCCAGGCTTTGCAAGCCTGGCTGTGGAGCATTGGCTCGGTTGCGCAGCGCTGGTCGAGGACCACCCACCCATGCAACACAGACGCATATGGCCTGGCTGAGAGTTTATTTCTTGACAAAACTCTTGTGTTTACACATAGTATTCCTATGGAAATTGAGATATACTGCTTTCATGTCGACGGACACCCTCACCATCGAACTTGCGGCCATTGCGTCCGACCCGACCGCAGCAGGTATCCGCGCCAATCTCACGCTGCTTGATCGTGGGTTGGCGTCCATCGTTGCCGACCTCGACCGGTTCGATCAGGGCCTTGGGTGGGGAATCGACGGTGCCCCGTCGATGGTCAGTTGGCTCTGTTCTGATGGTCGCCGCACCCGCGGCGAGGCGTCACGCATGACCAAACTCGTGCGTGTTCTCCGTTCCCTCCCCGTAACCCAAGCCGCGTTTGCGGACGGCACTCTCGCCGCTGCGCAGACGTCGGTCATCGCGGCGAACATCACCGACACAACCATCGATCTGTTCGCAGATGCCGAAGCCGAACTCGTACCGCTGCTGGCCGACCTGTCGGTGGATCAAACGGGCCGCGTCGTGAAGGAATGGTCACAGCGAGCCAAAGCTTCGCTGGGCGAGGACGGTGCCGAACCCGAGCCGGAGCACGAACGCGTCCACTTCTCACCCATGCTCGACAACACCTGGAAACTCGACGGAATTCTCGCAGGTGAGAACGCCAAGACTGTTGACACCGCGCTCGACGCGTGCCTCCCCGAGCTCATTCCCGGCGAGCCGGCGCTCCCGGCGTCACAACGCTACGCCGCAGCCTTGGTCGAAATGGCCCGCCGCTCGATGCAACACGTTTTCCCCAGTGCTCGCCGCTCCATCGACATGACCGTACTCATCGACTGGCAGGACTATGTGAACGGTGGCGTCGCCCGTTACACCGACGGCACCACCCTCGCTCCTGACCGCGTGCGACGTCTGCTCTGCGACGCGAAACTCAACTTCATCCAACTCGGTGAGCGCGGCGAGCCACTCTGGATGTCACGCACGGTTCGCACCGCTACCCCACGGCAATGGCGTGCACTCATCGCTCGCGATCGGCACTGCGCATTCCCCGGCTGCACCACCAAGCCTTCGCGCTGCGAAGCCCATCACATTCGCGAGTACGACCGAGACCACGGCCCTACCGACATCGACAACTTGGGGCTTCTCTGTAGCCACCACCGCACCCTCGTCCACAAACCGGGCTGGACCATGACCATGCAGGCTGACCAAGAACTCCAGGTCGTCACCCCCGACGGCCGCGTCCTTCGGGGCCCACCACCGTCCCTCCACCTCAGACCCACCGGCTAGCCGAGCCGCCAACCAAGGCCACCCCGAGCAGGCCCAACCGGGCCTGCTCGTCGCGCCTGACCCTCCGATGGCGACTCGCACATCGAACTCCACTGCGGGAATCGCCTCCGGCTTCAGGGCATTCAAGCAGAAGCCGATTCTCGTTAGGACTGCGTCAGCTATAGGTAGCTAGTCCACCGCCACGGCACGATTGCAGAAAGACTCACGCGGCACTTCGCAGGGAGTCGTGTGGGACATTGCGGTGAGGCCGCCGACGAAACGAGTGTGAGCCCCATCGCTAATCGGCCGACTTCTTCTTCGGTACCGCGCATCGAGGGGTGCCTCGCCGACGAAGACTGATCCCTGTGCGTCCGAGCCCCCGATCCGCTGCGCTACTACGGCCACTGCGTTCGGCTTCCGGGGTGTGTCGAGTCGATTCTGAGTGAAGCTACTGGCCGATTCGTCCGTCGATTCGCTCTCGCAACAGATCGGCATGGCCCATGTGTTGTGCGTACTCCCGAATCAGGTGCACGAGGACCTCTCGGACCGGAACGGGCTTGCCTCGGCCAAGCTGGCCGAGATCCGGCGTGCGTTCGATCAGTCCCTCGGCGTAGGCAACTTCAGATCGCCAGGTTGCCCACGCCTCCTCCACGATCCGAGATTCGGGATCTACGTTGAAAGCAAAGTCCTCGCCGCCGGCCCCAACGTAGAGCCGGCTGACCTCCTCGCCAGCGATCACCTGCCGGAACCAGTACTGCTCTACGCCGGCCAAATGCCGTACGAGTCCGAGTAGTGACAGATCTGACGGTGGAACTGACTGACGGGCCATCTGCTCGGCACTGAGCCCCGAACACTTCAGTTCCAGCGTCAGCCGGCGGTCCGAGAGAAAACCCGTGAGGATGGCGCGTTCGGTGTTGTCCCATCCGCCGTCTGCCCGCGGGTCGTCGTTCTTGTGGACGAACATGTCCCACCACCCAAACTTCCGCTCGGGCAGCTCCTTGGTCTCATGCGTTTCTTCAGCCACGAACACAATCGTCGCAGATTCTCACGGGCGATGAGGGCAGATTGTCGTGCGGACGTCCTGCTCGATGCCGCCTGGTACAGGCACTCCAAGCCCTCGGGAAAACGGACTCTCCGGCTAGTCGGCTTGCTGCCTGTGGGGGACGAACTTGCACGGAAACGTACGGACCATAGCCCGTTGGCGACGGCGACCAGACCGTACACTCCGGCCCTTACCTGCGGGTTGGTTCGACGCACCAAATGGCACGCATTGCGAGCAGATCTCATAAAGTTCTCCGCAGTAAGGAACTCCGGTATCGGACAGTTAGCTGGCGGCGCGGACGGCGGCGACGAGTTCGTCGGTGGAGCGGAAGGTGAGGCCGGCGATGGCGCGGTGTACGTAGCGGATGATGCCGTCTTTGTCGAGGACGAACACGCTGCGGCGGGGGAAGCCCAACGGGCCGAGGGTGCCGTAGGCTTCGGCGACGGTCTTGTCGGCATCGGCGAGTAGCGGGAATGTGAGACCTAGCTTCTCGGCGAACTTTTCGTGGCTGTCGAGACCCTGGCTGCTGATGGCGAGCACTTGAGCGCCGACGTCCTGGAACTCGCCCATACCGGTGTTGTAGCTGTTGAGCTGCTTGGTACACACCGGGGACTCATCGGCCGGATAGAACACCACCACCAGCGGTTTGCCCAGGTAGTCGGAAAGCGAGTACGTGTTGCCGCCGGTACCCGGCAGGGAGAAATCGGGGGCTCGATCACCGACAGACACGGACATGGTCAGGCCTCCAGCTGCTGAATGATGGCGTCGGGAATATCGAAGTTGCCGTACACCTCTTGCACATCATCGTTTTCCTCCAATGCGTCAATGGTGCGCAAGACGGCCTTGGCGTTCTCCAAGGTCTCGAGCTCGATGGTGGAAGACGGCAGCATGGTAGTCTCGGCGGATTCCACCGTGAGACCGGCGGCTTCCAACGCCTCGCGAAGAGGCTCGGTCGCCTGCGGCTCGCAGACCACTCGCCATGATTCCTCGTACCGGCTGATGTCATCGGCACCGGCGTCGAGGCCCGCCATCATCACGTCGTCCTCGGTGTGCTTGCCCGCAACCATGACGACGCCCTTGCGGCTGAATTGCCACGACACGGCACCCGGCTCGGCGAGCGCACCACCGGTCTTGGAGAAGATCGAGCGGATGTCGGAGCCGCTGCGGTTGCGGTTGTCGGTGAGCACGTCAACCAGGATCGCGGCGCCACCTGGCGCGTAGCCCTCATACGTGATGTGCTCGTAGTTCACCCCTTCAAGCTCACCCGTACCGCGCTTGATGGCACGCTCGATGGTGTCGATCGGCACCGACGAGCCGCGGGCCTTGGTGAAGTGGGTACGAAGGGTGGCGTTGGTGTTGATGTCTCCCCCACCTTGGCGGGCCGCTACCTCAACCTGGCGGATCAGTTTGGCAAACAGCTTGGCGCGAGCCTGGTCGGCGGCACCCTTCTTGTGTTTGATAGTTGCCCATTTGGAGTGGCCGGACATGGTTACTCACGATCCTTGAACGAGAGAAGAAACAAAATACTGGTGAATACGACGGTCGGTCGTCAGCTCGGGGTGAAACGACGATACGAGCACATTCTTGTACCGACAGAGCACCGGGCGTTCCGCAGCCATCGCCAACACCGTTACTTCCGGCGCGACATGCTCCACAATGGGGGCGCGGATGAACATGGCATGGAAGTCACCGCCAGGTAATTCGTCAATGGTGAGATCGGCCTCGAAACTATCCACCTGACGTCCATAGCCGTTACGGCGAACATCGATAGGAAGCGCACCGAAGCTCAACTGATCGGGTCGGCCATCCAGCACCTTCTCGGCCAGCAGAATCATGCCGGCGCACGTACCAAAGACCGGCATGCCGTCGTTCAGTCGTTTCGCCAGTGGCTCAAACAGCTCAAAGGTGACCAGCAGCTTCGACATCGTGGTCGACTCGCCGCCCGGAAGAACCATGGCATCTATCGTGGCAAGCTGTTCGGGGGTTCGTACCTCGACGGCGGTTACCCCAATGTCAGCAAAGGCCCGCACGTGCGCGGCAAACGCGCCCTGCAGGGCCAACACGCCAATCGTTGGTGGCCGGTTCACCTGGGGGCTCCTGAGGGATGATGGTGCTACCAGCCGCGGTCGGCGAACTTGGCGTGGGGCTCGTCCATGTTGATGCCGGTCATGGGCGCACCGAGGTTGCGGCTGACCTTGGCCAGGATGTGGGCGTCACGGAAGTTGGTGGTGGCTTCCACAATGGCCTTGGCGCGGGGCGCCGGGTCGTCGCTCTTGAAGATACCGGAGCCGACGAACACGGCTTCAGCACCTAGCTGCATGGCCAGCGCTGCATCCGCCGGAGTGGCGAGACCACCGGCGCAGAACAGCGGCACGGGTAGCTTGCCGGTCTCGGCCAGTTCCTGCACCAGCCCGATGGGGGCCTGCAGGTTCTTCGCCCACTGGTACAGCTCGGCCGAATCGGCCTGGGTGATCTTGCGGATGTCGCCCAGGATGGAACGCAGGTGACGCACGGCCTCAACGATGTTGCCAGTGCCAGCCTCACCCTTCGAGCGGATCATGCACGCGCCTTCGGAGATTCGGCGAAGGGCCTCACCCAGGTTGGTGGCGCCGCAGACGAACGGAACTGTGAAGGCCCACTTATCGATGTGGTGGGCTTCGTCGGCCGGGGTAAGCACTTCTGACTCGTCCACGTAGTCAACGCCAAGTGCCTCAAGGATCTGGGCCTCAACGAAGTGACCGATACGAGCCTTCGCCATGACGGGGATGGAGACAACGGCCTGGATGCCCTCGATCATTTCAGGGTCACTCATGCGAGACACACCACCATCACGGCGGATGTCGGCAGGAACGCGCTCTAGCGCCATGACGGCGCATGCGCCAGCATCCTCGGCGATCTTTGCCTGCTCAGCATTGACGACGTCCATGATGACGCCGCCCTTCAACATTTCAGCCAGACCGCGCTTTACAGCAACGGTTCCAGTGGCGCGTGAGGTGGAGGAATCAGCCATATACAAAGTGTATGCCGACGGCGGTCACGAACCCCACCCGAGTTACGCGACGGCCGCGGACTTTGCGACAAAACCGGTTGTCTCGCGAACCGGTTTTGTCGCAAAGCCGACGGAGCGTCGACGGACCCGTCAGAGCTGCGGGTCGTTGGCGGCTTCGGTGGTGAACGGAAGTTCCAGGAACGTCCGGCCGGGCGTGAGACCGATCGGCTTCTTGTCGGCATCAAGCAACGTGTAAGGGTCGGTCGCCCTCAACCGCGTCCAGGTGCCCTTCACGATCTTGCCCGCTGTCAGCACCCAGGCCTCCCCCTCACCGACCGAGTAGGCGACGGGTGAGCCGTTGCTGAACTCGTATCGGGTGAACGCCACCACAACGTTGGCGGGCGACAACTGGTCACCGTCAAGGTCGTTGTGCTGGTAGCCGTCGGTGTCGCGAAGCCACGCCGACTTTTCCTTGCTCCAGTGCCACGTGGCGTGGGTACCCGAGAGTTGCAGTTCGAGCTTCTCCAAGTCCTTGCCGCCCCTCGGTGCCTCGCCGGGTTTGCGGTAGGTGAACATCGGTGCCGGCGTCGTACTTCCGGACGGCGTCTTCTCATAGGCCTTGGTGGTATTGATGAAGAACTCTGTGTAGTCCGCCAGTCGGCGACCCGTCGTATAGAGCTCACCGCCATACCGGTCGTAGCCGATGTCGGTGACGTTATCCAGGCCGCGAATCACATTGATGACACCGTCGTTGGCGCCCGACCAGGCGAACAGCGGCGTGCCGAGACCGCGCAACAGGTCAGCATCGGTGTTGCGAGCCGAACGGATAGAACCGATCTTTTCGCAGTCAGTCGAATGGAACACGGCCATAAAACGCGTGATGCCCTCGACGATTTCTTCGATGACGATGTCGGCCTGATTGAGACCGGCCTGCGGGCGGGCAGCCGCCGCGTTGTTGACCTTGACGGCCAACGCCGGCCGGGAGTAGTTACCCTCGTCGGTAGCAGGCAGGCCAGTGAACGGGTAGACCTTGGCTGGGATCGTCGTGGTGGTCGCTGCTGCCGTGGTCGTTGTGGTGGCAGCGGTGGTGGTCGTCGCTTTCAGCGTGGTGGACGATGTGCTCGTCGTGGCGGGGGCCACGGTGGTGGGCGCCACCGCCGCATTCTTCTTCCCGCCGCACGCAACGGCAATGGGCGTGACCACCGCGCCGGCAGCGAGGGCGCGAAGGAACGTCGAACGGGTGATCATGATGATTTACAACTCCTGGAGTAGGGCGATGCGCTCTTCGAGCGGCGGATGCGTGTCGAAGAGTCGATTGAGGCGAGAAAGCTTTCCCTCGTCCTCGGCTCGGGGCACCGGGTTTTCGATCCAAAGGTGTGCCGTGGCACGGGACGCCGAATGGGTGACGGTAGAGTCTGCCTGCAATTTCTCCAGAGCGGAGATCAGACCGGGCGGATAGCGGGTCATTTGCACTGCGGAAACATCGGCAAGCGTCTCTCGTCGGCGGCTAAGCGCCAACTGAAAGAGTTTTCCGATAATCGGGGACACAATGAGCATGGCGAACCCGATAAGGGCGAGCGGGTTGCCGCTGTCGTTGTGATCACCGTCACGTCGAGTACGGCCACCGTTCCACCACGTCAGACGAATGACCGTGTCGGAAATGATAGCGATGGTGCCGAGCAGCGTGACCGCCAAGGTTGCCACCAACACGTCGTAGTTGCGGATGTGGGACAGCTCGTGGGCCAGCACGCCTTCCAACTCCACCCGGTTCATAATGTCAAGCAGACCCGTCGTCACCGCTACCGATGCGTGCTTCGGATCTCGACCCGTAGCGAAGGCGTTGGGCGCAGGATCGGTAACGATGTACACCTTCGGCATCGGCAGGCCTCCGGCGATGCAGAGGCCCTCAATCACGTTGTAGAGCCGCTGATACTGCTGCGGGTCGGCTAACTCGGCCCGACTGACGGCCAGAGCGACTTTGTCGCTATACCAGTACGATCCGAAGGCCATAACGCCCGACAGAACCAGCGCGGCGACGGTGCCGATTGTGCCGTAGCCAATGAGCCGACCAACGAAGAAACCGAGCAGGGCCACGAGCGCGACGAACCCGATAACCAACAGGACCGACCGCCGTTTGTTTGCTGCGATTTGTTCGTACACGTGGCTCCCGCCGTTGACCTGCGTTGGTTAGAACTGCACCTTTGGCACTTCGCGAGACCCTTCGTCGGTCTGGAAGTACTCGCGGTGCACCATCTTCTTCATGCCGGCCAGAATCGATGTGGGGAACTGCTCGATCTTGGTGTTGTACTTCATGACCGTGTCGTTATAGAACTGCCGGGCATAGGAGATTTTGCCTTCCGTCGCCGACAATTCCTCCTGCAGCGCCAAGAAGTTCTGGTTGGCCTTCAGATCGGGATACGCCTCCGAAAGCGCAAAAACCTGGCGCAGTGAGGCCGTCAGGTTGGTGTCGGCCTGCGCAGCGGCTGCCGCCGATGCAGAACCGCCGGCCGAGGCCGAAATGGCCGAGTTCCGGGCCTGGATGACGGCATCAAGCGTGCCCCTTTCGTGGGTGGCGTAGGCCTTGACGGTTTCGATCAGGTTCGGAATCAGGTCAAATCGACGCTTGAGCTGCACGTCAATTTGGGCCCACGCATTTTCCACCCGGTTGCGCAGCTGCACCAGGCTGTTGAACATGACGACGGCGATAATGACGAGCAGTACGACCAACCCGAGAATGACGATAGGGATCATGGTGCGGCCCTTTCAGAAGAGAGAAGCTGAGATGATACGGCGAAGGAGCCCCGTAGGTGTAGCCCCCCGGAATGCCTCGGGTCTGCGCGTGGTGCGCACCTGCTCGTAAATCTGCTCGTAGCGCTCGGCCAGAGCAGCCATAGAGAAGTCCTCGGCCCGCTTTAGTCCGGCCGCCATGAAGTGCGCAGCCTGGCCCGGATCGTCCAGGATCGACTGCAACGCATTAGCCAGCGCTGCAGGGTCATCGGGCTTGGCCAGCACTGCGTCCTTACCGAGCCTGGCGACCGTGCGGTAGCCATCGATATCGCTCGCAACGACCGGTACTCCGGCAGCCATTCCTTCAATGAGGACGATGCCGAATGACTCGCCCCGCAACGACGGCGCGCAGTACACGGTGGCTGCTTTCATGCGGGCGAACTTCTCGGTCTCGGACAGGAAACCCAACCACTGCAGGCGCGGATCCCCGGCGTACTTCACTTTCAGCGCGGCCGTGTCTGGGCCTTTACCGGCAATCCAGCAGCGAACATTCGGGCCGAGAAACGTCATGGCTTCGAGCAGCACGCCGAGGCCTTTTCGTTCCTCATGGCGGCCGACGAACAAGATGGTGTGCCCCTCGGCTCGGTGCGGTTTTACGGCGCGAATGCGTTCCAACTCCACACCGTTCCACAACAGTTCGTACTTGCCGCCCAGGTAACGGGTTGCCAACTCTTTGGCATCCTCGGAGACTGCGCAGCGGTAGTCGATGCGCTCGGCCGTCCAGCGCACCTGCCGGTTCAGCAGTCGGTAGGTGGAGCTGTCCCCGGCCGCGTGAAACGTTCCGACAATGGGCGCCGGGTGCACAAACAGGCTGGTGAGCGTTGGGCCGGGAGCGAGCGGCTCGTGGAGATGCAGGATGTCGAAGTCCTCATCGCGCAACGCCCGCAACGTTCGCAGCGCGGCAGCCGGGTCAGGCGCCAGCGGAGCCACCGAGCCGTTTGCGGCGGTGGGGATGGAGTTGCCCATAGGCGTTACGAACAGCTCGGGGGGCGGGCCATCGCATGGCGCAAGCACCCGCGCTTCATGGCCTCGGCGGCGAAGTTCGCGCGCTAAACCGAGCACTTGTGCTTGCACGCCACCGGGGATGGTGAGGCTGTAGGGGCAGACGAGGCCGATACGGATATGCCGACCGTAGCGGGCGACCGGTACGGTTCACCATCTAATGGCCACCTTCACCCACGCGCTCGGCAGCAACGAGCTTGTCCGACGCCCCCTCTCCAACGCCGATCTGCTCCTGGCATGGGACGCGGCCGATCAGCTTTTGCTCGAATGCTTTGCCGAGCAGGCCCCAAACGCCGCCAAGGTTCTGGTGGTCAATGACAGTTTCGGTGCGCTGGCCGTAGCTTTGAGCAACGCCGATGTGACGTCATGGTCCGACAGTCGCACCGCGCACCTAGCGACCGAAACCAACCTCGCGGCCAACGGTGGCCGCACCGTACGGATCCTTCGGAGCACCGAGCAGCCCGACGCCCACTACGACGCCGTGTTGTGGAGGGTCCCGCGCTCGATGGATCTGCTGCGCTGGCAGGCGCATGCCCTTCACGCGGTACTGACGCCCGGCACCAAGATCTGGGCTGGCGGCATGGACAAGCACCTGCCCGACCGCACGCTTGATGTGCTGCGCCAGATGGGCGAAATGCAGGTGCTACCGGGCAAGAAGAAGGCCCATGTGTTCGCCGGTCTCACCGTTGCTGGTACGGCGCCCGTCGTCACGCCCTCGCCCGGCTTCACCGCCGCCGATTTCGCACTCGAATTCGTCTCCAGTCCAAACGTCTTCGGCAACAGCCGTATTGATTCCGGAACCCGACTGCTGGCCGAACGGTTCGACAAAATGCCCGATGCCAACCGTATTGCCGACGTTGGCTGCGGCACCGGCATTCTCGGTCTGGTCGCCCAACGCATGCAGCCGCAGGCGACGGTCCATTTCTTCGATGAGTCCTACGCCGCCATCGCTGCGACCGAGGCAAACTACCGACTGAACATAGGTGACCCCGCCGATACCGATGCCATGTTCTTCGCCGAAGACGCCATAGCGGCGGTGCCGAACGAGCTGTACGACGTGGTGCTCTGCAACCCTCCGTTCCACCAGGGTCACGTCGTCGGTGATGGCGTGGCCTGGCAAATGTTCACCAACGCCCGAGTCAGCCTGCGCATGGGTGGCGAGCTGTGGATTGTGGGTAACCGACACCTCGAGTACCACACCAAGCTGGCTCGCCTGTACGGCAGCGTGCGTCAGCTAGCCGACAACCCAAAGTTTGTGGTGCTGGCCGCTACCCGGGACTCGAAGCCGTTTGTGCCGGTGAAACGGAAGAAAAAAAGGCCCACGTCGCCTCGGTCGCGTCCACCGCAAAGCTGACGTTCAACTCATCGTTGGTCGGTGTGCGTCGGCTCGGCCACGGATGCTCGGCACCGTCAATCGAGAGGAATTCGACGATGGCGTTGCTTTCGCATTGCTCCCAGGTGGTGGTGGTCACCGAGCCTTCGGTTGATTGTGTTGATTGGTCGAAACAGCGGTTGAAAAAGCGCCAGGCCGACACGCTGCTCTGGCCCGCATCCCACGCCACGTTTTGGTCGTAGGTGCCGTGAATCTCCAGGAATGGCAGGGCCCGGTCGGGTTGGCACGATTGGGTGTCGTCAAGCGCGCCGGCCACCGATGCGATCCCGGCGACACGATCAGCCATCTGGCAACCAAGCACCTGAGCCATGATGGCTCCGTTTGAGTGGCCGACCACAAAGACCCGTTCTGGATCGACGGGATAGCGAGCGATGAGACGGTCGATCAGGTCACTCAGAAACGAAACGTCATCCACCCGTGCACTCGTTGCCGGCTCACAGCACTGGCCTGAATTCCACGACCGAGACGCGTATCCGTCGTTTTGCACCAGCAGCCCGTCGGCATAGGCGACGACGAAATGCTGTTGATCGGCGAGTTCGTTGTATCCCGTGAGCTCTTCCATGTCAGCGGCCGATCCATCGGATCCGTGCAGGGCCAGCACCAGCGGCATGAGGGGTGTGTCGTCACGATATTTTGGCCGTTCGGGCGTGTGAACCAGCGCCGATCGAAACACGCCGTCACTTTCGATAACCATGTCTTCGGTAGCAGCAGGTAGCAGCGCAGTGGCTGACGCCAGATCGGTCGGAAGTGCTATCGCACCACCCGCAATGCCGACCACGTCCGCTGCGCCGAAGGCGGCCGGAGCCTTCACGACAGTGGGCGATGGCCTCGGCGTCTCGGTGGCCTGGCTGTCAGAAGGCGCGCAGGCGCCCAACACCAGACAGCCGAGGACCAGGAGCTTGCGATGCACCCGTCTATTGTCGGCCCCTCCGCGGTGGATTCCAACGTAGTCAGGTAAAAGTCCTGTAATGACTCGGCG
>JAYTKG010000668.1:0-3845 GCA_043730435.1 Acidimicrobiia bacterium
GGGCGTCGATTCACTCAAAATTCTTGCTGCCGTCGGCACCATGATTCGGTCGGCCGGATGGGAAATCAGCAACGTAGATTGCAAGGTGGTGTGCGAGTCGCCCAAACTTGCACCCCGAAAGAACGAGATGGAGCAGCGGTTAAGCACCGCCCTCGGCGCGCCGGTAACGGTGTCGGGCCGGCGGGCGGAGGGCCTGGGTGCCCTTGGTCGGCAAGAAGGAATTGCCTGCTGGGCCGTCGCTCTCGTAACGAAAGAAGACCAGTAAATGGGCGCACGAGGTGCCAGTCGACGAATCAAACTGCCTTCCCCGGGCGCGGCCAAAGCCGTTTCCCGCGAGGCTCGCAAGTCCTCCAAGCCACTGTCGGGCTCGGCCAAGAAAGCCATCGCGGGACGTTACGAAAAGCAGGCTGAGAAGTCCGATGAGGGTCGTCGCCGCTCAGCTTCGGCTCGCGCCGGAGGCCCCCGCAGCGCAGGCGGAGCTCGGTCCGGAACGTTTTCCAGCCGCGGTCCCGGCTTCGCCCGCCAAGACGGTCCGCGTGAGTTCACGCCGACCGGACGTCCGGTTCCCGGTCGCGAACGTGGGCTCGGCGGCGATCAGATCGAAGGCCGTCAGGCCGTCCGTGAGTTGTTGATCGCCAACAAGCGCAAGGTGCGCGAGCTGTGGATTGCGTCCGACATGGAAGACGCCGGCATCATCTCCGAGATCGCCGACCTCGCCGCGGCGAACCGTGTGCAGATCACCGAGGTAAACCGGCGTCGCCTTGACGCGTCAGCCCGCAGCGAAGCCCCCCAGGGCGTCTTGGCCCGCGCCGTTGAGTTGGAAGAAGCCGACTTCGACGAACTCTTGAAGACTCGCAACGGTCAGCCGCCCTTCCTGCTCGCGGTCGATGGCGTGACCGACCCAGGCAACCTCGGCGCGCTCCTGCGTACCGCCGAAGGCGCGGGCGTGACCGGCGTGGTGCTACCCAAGCACCGAAGCGTCCACATAACCCCCACCGTCGCCAAGGCGGCCGCGGGCGCGATCGAGCACCTTGCGATTGCCGTGGTTCCCGGTCTGCCCGCCGCGCTGGCCAAGGCGCAGAAGAAGAAGGTCTGGGTCATCGGTCTGGACGACGCGGCCGACAAGACGCTGTTTGATCTGGGCGACCTTGCCACCGAACCAATCATCGTGGTGCTCGGAGCCGAAGGGGCCGGCCTGTCCCGCCTGGTTCGCGAACGTTGCGACATGATCGTGTCGATCCCCATGGCCGGCCGCCTGTCATCCCTCAACGTGTCCACCGCCGGCGCCCTCGCCCTCTACGAAGTGCGCCGCCAACGCCTCAGCCAGCCGTAGCCCGACCGAACTTGCGGCAGTTACTGCCGCGTGGCAGCAGTAACTGCCCCAAGTTGTGTGCACGTGGCGGTTGAGCGAGCAATGTAGAAGACCTGCCGGATTGCCGAGCGTCAGCGAGAAGGAGCGACTGCGAGCGGTAGCGAGGGAGCGACGTTCAGAAGGGAGCCGAGTGTCAGAATCGAACTGACGACATCCTGTTTACAAGACAGGTGCTCTACCAACTGAGCTAACCCGGCGGGGTTGCCATCCATTGTAGAGGACTTGGCCGTTTGCGGTTCTACCCTTTCGGCTGGGCGCGCTCGATCCACGTTTCGCTGCGTTCGGCGATGTTGTTTACCGACTTCACCTGCAACGAAGTCAGCGTTGTCGGCAACGATAGAAGCGTGCGACAAATGTCATCCGCCGTAACCACGATCACGTCCGAATCGTTTTGAATCGAGAATTGTGCACCGACAATCACACCCCGCACCTGAATGTCGACGAGGCCGGCCTGGTCGAGGAGTCGTGTGGCTCGCTCCGCCTCGAACTGCGAATTGCGAACGAATCGCACGTTGGTTGCATCGGCATCGACAAGGCCCTCGGAGTGTGACGTCGTTGTCACCGTGAACACGCCTGCCGGTCCGATGACGATGTGCTCGAACCCAGAACGCTCCAGCCCGAGGTGCTCCGCTGGCAACGCATACCAGCCCGGCGGCAACAACGTGAGCTCTACCGCTACATTGACCGGCCAGTCGTCCGAGGTGGTTGGCGTTGCGACGGGGGCCGGATAAGGAATCGGCAGTCCGACAGGGGCTGTCCAACTTGGCAGTGGTGGTGGGAGCAGCGCACCCGTCACCGTCGCGGCCAGGGCGGGCGGTTCGACCGACCAGCCAGCGGGCGCATTGCCGGCCCGCCAGTTCGTCGTAGCAGCCGGCAACGCGGTGGAGTGGGTGGGGTCGTCGACAGTGACGGTGCCGGTTTCGACGTCCATCCAGCCGATTTGTTCACCGGTTTCGGTCAGCTTCACGTAGATCCGGTCCTGCCCGTATCGGGTCCAGCGGGTTGCTTGGGTCTCGCTCATCGTTTACTCCGTTAGCTCGATTGTCACCATCAACATCGGCTGAGACGGCCTGTGCTTTAGCGCGGGAAGCACGTTGGTGCAAAAGCGAGGGTGCTTGTAACGCGGGGCCGGGACGGGCAATCTATGGCCGTGCCATTGATTGATCGTGAGCAGGCCATCTTGGATTTCGAGCGGACGTGGTGGACACGTGACGGTCTGAAGGACGCCATGGTCCGTGAGCTTTTTCAGGTCGAACTTGCGGCGTATTACCAAACACTGAACGAACTCCTCGATCGCCAAGACGCTCTCGACTATGACCCCCTTGTGGTCCGTCGCCTGCGTCGCCTGCGTGATCGCCGACGTCGCGCCCGGGTCGATTCGACTGCGGTCGCCGTAGATTCCGGAACGGATCACTAATGGCAACACCGCCCCGCTCTCAGCCCAAAGATTCAGCCACTCGCAGCATGTCGTCGCGCACGGTTGCCGTGACGGCGGTGGTGCTCGCCCTAGGCGGCTTCGTTGTTTACAAGGGCCTCAGCAAGCCCAACACACTCTCCACCAACGGCGCGTCTGTAACCACGTCCAAGCCCGGTGCCACAACGGTGGCCAGCACGGTCGCTGGTGCCACCACGGTGCCGCCCATCGTCGTCACAACGGCAGGGGTAGCCGTCAACGCCAAGGTCGACGTACTCGTCGCCAACGCGGCCGAGATTCAGGGTATCGCTGGCGAGATGAGCACGGTGCTCCAGAAGAAGGGCTACCAGCTCGCCAAGGCGACCAACGCCACCGTGGTCGAGACGAGCAGCATCTACTTCACGCCGGGCAACGACAAGCTCGCAGCGCTCGTCGGCAAGGATCTAAACATCCCGACCGTCGCGGCATTGGGCACCACGCCTCCGGGGCTCAAAGAACTCGGCAGCGCGGCAGTAATCGTGATCATCGGCAAGAACTTCAAGAAGACCGACGTGCCGCCCGCCAGTGCACTACAGGCCGCAGGCGGGGCTCCGGCCGCCGCTGCTCCCGCTACGGGTATCACCGCTGCGACAGCCGCTCCCGCAGTCACCACCGTCAAGCCGGCCGCGGCGGTAACCAACCCCGCTACGACGAAGAAACCGTAGCCAACGAGTTTTCGTCAGCCAGACAGGTTGGCCACGTAGCGCTCCACCGCATGGGTCACATTCGTGAGCAACGTGTCAGCGGTGGCCGCTGGTGGCACAAGCACGACCGACATTCGCGCCTCGACGTTGTCGAACGTTTGGGTAGTGAACGCCACGCAGGGCACCCCGAGCTTTTCGGCCTGGTCCTGCACTGCTCCCACCACTCCCTGGTCGAAGCTGTGCTCATCTAGGAATGCTTCCGCAGCGATTACCAGATCCGCTTGCTCAATTTGCCAGGCCAGATCGAGTTCGTCGGCCACGACCGCAGCTCCCGGCAGGAGCTCGGCGCCGAGCGCACCAAGCCCACCTGCCAGTC
>JAYTKG010000669.1:0-1790 GCA_043730435.1 Acidimicrobiia bacterium
CGCCGTCATGTCACCGCAGTAGCCGTCGTCGTTCTTGCCGTTGTGGGCGCTGCCTGCAGCAGTGGTCAGTCGAGTTCTTCAACCAAGTCAGAGCCGACGGTTTCAACATCGAGGGTGACCGAGGCGAACGTGACCCAGGCGAATACTGTGCCGATCACGAACTCGACCGAAGGGACAAAGGCGACCCCAAAGCCGACCGATACGACGGCAAATGCTGAGTCACCCAACTGCGCGATCCCCACCACGACCACGCCAACCAAGGCAGAGGACGTAGGTAACAACCAGGATTGGGACCTCACCTCGTTCGACGGTACCGTGATTAGGGTGCACTGGTTCCCGCTCGCGACGGCCGCGACCGTCGATCCAGCCCCTACCGTGTTGATGGGTCCCGGTTGGGGGAGCGCTGGCGACGTCAACGTAGACGCCCCTGGCCTGCTGGGTGCGTTGAGCATCAAGACACTGCGCGATGCCGGTTACAACGTACTCACTTGGGATCCGCGGGGGTTCGGCGAGTCAACCGGCACGGTCGAGATTGACAGTGTGGATTTCGAAGCTCGGGACGTGCAGCAACTGCTTGACTGGCTGGCAACGCAACCGGAGGCTGCGCTTGACGCGCAGGGGGACCCTCGCTCTGGCATGGTCGGGGCGTCATACGGTGGTGCCATCCAGTTCGTCACCGCGGCGATTGATTGCCGCGTCGATGCGATTGTGCCAATCATTGCATGGCACTCGCTGCAAAGCAGTTTGGCCAAGGCAAACACGCCCAAGATCGGCTGGGCCAACCTACTCACGGCTGTGGCCAGCGGTGCAAACCTGGACCCGATTATCACTGAAGCGAGCGCCACGGCCAATGCCTCTGGCACCTTTCTGCCAGGGTCGATCGCGTGGTTTGCCGATCGCGGACCCGGTGATCTGATTGCTGACATCAACGTGCCCACCCTGATCATCCAGGGCACTGTCGACACCCTCTTCACGCTCGACGAAGGCGTCTCCAACTACGAAGCGCTGGCGGTCGCTGGCGTGCCAACGGCAATGCTGTGGTTCTGTGGTGGCCACGGCGTGTGCTTAACCGACCCCGGCGACACCAAACGTGTTGGGGTCGCGGCCGTGGGCTGGCTCGATCGCTACGTCCAGGGCGACGAGTCGGTCGCACTGGGCCAGCCGTTTTGAGTTTCTTGACCAGAACGGCGTGGCGTACAGAGCCCAATCGTTTCCGCAACCCGATGGCATTCCGATTCTGTCCACCGGCTCAGGAACCTTGAAATTGGTGGCGGGCGGTGGCGCCGGCCCCGCGGTGGCCTCGGCCAACGTCGATGTCGTTGGTGGCGCGGCATTGCCCATTACGCCGGGGCCAGCGACCAACGCGGTCAACGTTGCGATCACTGCGCCCGCCAAGCCAGTGCTGGTGGTTGGTGCCCCGTCGCTGAAATTGACGTACTCCGGAACAGTTGACGATGGCGAACGCCCAATGCGGGTGTTTGCGCAACTCGTTGATGAGACCACAGGAGTTGTTTTGGGCAACCAGATCACCCCGATAGAAGTGATTCTCGACGGCCAGCAACACTCGACCGAGGTTCGGTTGGAAATGGTCGCCTTCAGCGTGGAACCCCGAACGACCATCACCTTGCAGATCGTGGCGACAACGGTGGCCTACGCCCAACCACGCTTGGGCGGAACCGTCGAATTTCCTGCGATTGAAATCAGCTTGCCTGTCGTGACGTCGGCTACAGAACTCAAGAACCTCTAGTCGATTGTTCCGCCCGCTCGGCACCAGTTTGGCGACGCTCGTA
>JAYTKG010000670.1:0-4603 GCA_043730435.1 Acidimicrobiia bacterium
ACCAACCTGCCGCACGTCGGGCTCCGCCCGATCGGGGGCTAACGCCCCCGCAAACCCTCGCGCCCAACCTCCGCACATACACGAGGATTCACACCTCAGCCACGTCGATGCGGAGGCCACCAAGTTCAGCGATCGGTTCGCCGGTCCACACCGTGTTCGCGGTACCTTCGCCGGGCATGGAGCGGAGCACGGAGCAGACGCCGGAATCGGTTATCACCGAGTAGCAGCACACGCCGAGCCGCTGATAGCGCGCTGCCTTCTGCAAGAAGTCAGTGAAGCCCTCACTGGCCGACGGTACTTCGACAACAACCGAGGGCACGGGCCCGTCCGCGGGCTGTTTATAGGAGCGTTCGACGAACGCATTGGCAGGGAGCACCATGAGATCAGGGGCGACAGCGTTTCCGCCATCGGTCGGGTACCAATTCATGTCGCGATACACGACAACGTCCGTACCAAGCAGGCGGGATGCGACGATGCCGATGGCGTCGATGACACGGCGATGCTCGGGGCTCTCGGGCATCTTCAGGTCATCCGGATCGAAGCAACGATCGTCGTCGTCAACCCATTGTGCGGCAGTGACCATGGCCATAAGCGTATCCCTTCAGAGGTGCGGTGCGGCATGCGTTTCACCGTACGCAGGGGGTGTCTCAGAGTTGAGAGAGCGTCGGCCCGACTACTGAACGGGTTTGCGGTAGGCGACGTACGGCGGCTCGAAGAGCAGGCGCTGGCGCTCGGTGAGGCGCGTCTCCAATCCGGGAGGGCAGCGCTCGTCTTTCCCCCATGAAGAACTGCCGGGCGAGTACTTGTTGAGCAGGGTGCGACGTTGATAGGGCGCGGTCCATGGGTGGGTGCCGTGGGTCAGTGCTTCGGTGAACAGCACCACATCGCCGGCTTTCAGTTCGACTTCGATCACGGCGTCATCGTTCATCTGAATGGAACCGGGCAGGCCGAATGCGGCCGTGTGCGATCCGGGTACGCATGCGAATCCGCCGCCGCCTTTGAGGTGATCGACCAAGGCCCACTGCACAGCAATGAGTCCGGTGTGGATGCCCGTGGAATCGGTGACGTAATACTGGGCCGGATCGAACGGGACGTTGCCGCCGTGCAGTCCCAGACCGGCGGTACCCGGTGACATGACGATGCCGTAGGCATGATCGAGCCGCACCCCGTCACCACACAGTTCACGGACGATGTCGAAGATGGCGTGGTGGTCGAGCAGGCGCACAAATGCAGCGTCACACTGCAGATGGTTGTTGAACCGCTGGCGCGCAATGGTGTGATCGGGTGTCGGCAAGTTCAGCCGATCAACCGCCGTGTTCAGCGCATCAAGTTCGTGGTCGGTGAGAGCCCCTCGGCGCACGAGGAAACCCTGCACATCGAAACGCCAGCGTTCTTCGTCGGTCAATGGTCCGCTCACGCTGACCAGATTACGCGTGGAGCGCCGTTCGCAATGCTCGGGCGAGATCGGTTTGCATCTGCCATGACGCTGGGATGATGTCGTCCATGCCGAACGCGGCGTGGATGAGACCGGGGTAGGTGATCTGTTCGCACGGCACGCCGGCCCTGTTAAGTGCTTCGGCGTAGGCGACACCTTCATCGAGCAACGGATCGAACTCGCACGTCAGCACGATGGCCGGCGGCATGCCCGCCAGTGACTTGGCTCGTAGCGGAGCGAAGTAGGGGTTGTCGGTATCGGCCTTGGTGTTCATGTAGTGAGTGGTGAACCACAGCATGGCCTCATGGCTGAGGAAGTATCCCTCCCCGTTGCGCTTGTGTGACGCTCGATCATCCCAGGGAGATCCGGTTGCTGGGTAAACGAGCCCTTGAAACGAGAGCGTCGGGCCGCCCTCGTCGCGTATGCGCATGGCGACGACCGTGGCGAGGTTGCCACCCGCGGAATCTCCGGCCACAGCGAGGCGCGCCGGGTTCCCGCCAAAGCTGGCTGCGTTGGCTGCGGTCCACGTGGTGGCGGCCAGACAGTCATCGACCGGGATCGGAAATTTGTGCTCGGGAGCCATCCGGTAGTCAACCGACACCACTACGGCGTTCACGAGGAAGGCAATGTCACGGCACACGCTGTCGTGGGAGTCGAGATCGCAGATCACCCAACCGCCGCCGTGGAAGTACATCACGACGGGCAGCGGTCCGGTGCTTTTGGGGCGATAGATCCGCACGGGAATGTCACCATGCGGACCGGGAATCGAGCGATTTTCGATGCTGTCGACCGAGGTAACAAACCGCTCGCGAGGGTGCGCTTTGGCAGCCGCCCTGGCTTCGGTGGCTGTAGCCATATGCCACGGAGCGGGTAGAGAGCTAGCGACTTCACACACGAACTTGGCGGCAGGATCAAGAGGCATTCACACAGTGTCGCGTATCGCCGCGGCCTTCGGTGACGTGCAACGGCGCGCGTCCTGCGCCTACGCCTCAGGACTATCGGGGCGGAGTTCGCTCAGAAGCGAAACAACATCGGCGACGGTTGCTTTCATGACCGGCAGTCGACTCATGCCGATCATGCGTACCACGATGGGTACCAGTCTGGCGGCGAGAAGTCGGGTGCGCTCGTTGTTCTCAGACGTGTCGTGAACCCAGAACAACACCACGCCAAGAAACGCCAACCACATCACCTCAGGCAACTCGGCCTTGAGCGCCTTCGGAACCTTCTGGTCCGACTCGTTGATGACGTAGGCCCACAGCCCGAGGGCCGCCTGCCGAGCCGGAGCCGAATCGGCGCTGAACGGGCTGAGCGGGCTATTGGGTTCGGCCGCAAATTTGAAGAACTTTCCGGCGAAGGACCGGTACGGCTCCATGATCTCAATCCACGTCTCGATGACGATCATCATGCGTTTGGTCAGGTCAGGTTCACCCACCAGTTTGGGCAACGTGGCGATGGCCTGATCGACTGCGATGCGACCGTAGAAACCCTGGACGAGATGTTCTTTCGATGCGAAGTAGTAGTACGCGTTACCAAGAGACACCCCTGCCTCGGTTGCAATGGCCCGCATGGTGGTGGCCTCAAAACCCTGCTCACGGAAGAGCCGCATCGCGGCGTCGACGATGGCGGCCTTGGTGACATCACCCTTAGCCGAACCACCGTCGTTTATTGCCTTGTCGACCCGCATCATGGTCACGTTAGATCAGACCGTTTCAGCTCACTCGGTCCGGGTAGCCGTGGCCCGGATACGGCGCTGGGAGTGGCTGGTTGCTGCGTGCCTGGGCGGGTCGGCGGGACTCGATGGCCCGACGGCGCATGGCGCGGAACACCCATACGTTGGTGAGATGCACGACGCCGAGCAGGATGGAGATGGTGCCGACCTTGCTGCCAAGAACCGAGATCATTTCGGCTGCTGTCGCGATCTCACCCGTCGTGGTCAGGCGGAGGACCACGTAGCCGAGGCTGAGCAGATAGAAGCCGATGACGAGCAGCGTGTTCACCGACTGGGCGAGTTCCTCGTTGCCCACGAAGACATCGACCAGGAATCGCTGGCCGTGCCGATTGAGCACTCGGGCGACCCAGATGGTGAGGGGCACCGCCAGGGCCAGGTAGATCAACTGGGTAACCACGGTGTAGCTCATTGTGTTGCTCCTTTTCGAATTTGTTCAACTTGAACATGTTCAACATACGTCGGGAGATCCAGGAAGTCAAGGGGTTTTTTGAACATGTTCAGGACGCCGTGACCGAGGCCTCGGGTGAGCCGTTAGCTGCCGACGAGTAGCCTTAGGGTCGTGATGCACGCCCTTCGCCGGTACCCCTGGCTGGTGGTTGTCGGTCTGCTCGGTGTTGGGGGTGGAACACCTGCTTCGGCAACGGTGGCGCGCTCCACCGTTGCGGTGATAGTGAACGCAGATTCGCGGTTCGTGGAAGTCGCTGGAACGAGCCGTTCCATGCTGGGCGCGCATGCCTTTACACAGACCGCGTGTGCGGCGTCCTTCACCGATCGTCATCAGGTCAACAAGACGCTCGCCACGGCGCGACCAGGAACCACCCTGTGCGTGGCGGGAGGCGCCTTTGGTTCAACCGATCTGGTGATCACGCGCTCAGGAACGCGCGCCGCGCCACTTCGCGTTCAGGGTGACAACACCCGGGTGCACTCGGTGCGGGTCACCGCCGACCATGTCATCATCGAAGGATTCAACACCTTCGGCGGAGATGGCATCGACGCCAAGGGCACCGACATCACCATACGAAACAACGTCGTCGTTGACGCCGAAGTCGACGGCATCACTTGTGGTGACTGCACCGATTCGCTCATCCAGTCGAACACCGTTGAGCACGCCGACGGGACCGGCATTCGCATCAGCGGAGCCAACATCACCATCGACGCCAACGTCGTGCAAGATTCGGTTCGCATCAATGCTGACGATGCCGATGGCGTGCGCTTTTTTGGCTACGGGCACCAGATCACGGGCAACTTCATCGCCGATATCAAAGACGACGGCTACAGCTCAACGCCGCCGCACACCGACTGTTTTCAAACGTTTGACAACGGCAAGAAGCTGGCGACGTACGACGTGCTGATTCGAGGAAATACCTGCACGAACGTGGACCACCAGTGCCTCATTGCGACGGCACAGGAAGCCGGTGAAGCCGGCGAAGTCGGCCGTT
>JAYTKG010000671.1:0-4687 GCA_043730435.1 Acidimicrobiia bacterium
GTCTTTCATGACCTGGCCGACGTCTCGCAGGAGCTGCACATCTTCGGGACTCCCGCCGTTGGTGAGGCGCACGATGGCTTCTTCCTGACGCACGGTGCCCACGCGACACGGCACACATTGACCGCACGATTCCTCACGGAAGAACCCGGCAATGCGGCGCAGGAACGGCCCCATCTCGAAGGTGTCATCAAGCACCATGACGACGCCGGAACCGAGCGTGGTGCCAGCAGCGCGGGCGGCTTCGATGGTGAGCACTAGGTCGAGCTCGTCGGGGCGCACGAAGCCACCGGCTGCGCCGCCGAGCAGAACGGCCCGCAGGTTGCCCGTCACTCCCCCAGCCAGCGTGAGCAGCTCACGCAGCGTTGCCCCGAACGGCACTTCGTACACACCAGGTCGGCCGACAGAACCGGAGATACAGAACAGCTTGGTACCGGCCGATCCCTCGGTGCCAACGGCTGCGTACGCCGGGCCTCCGCCCAGCAAAATCGGCAACACGTTGACGAGCGTCTCGACGTTGTTCACCACGGTCGGCTTGCCGAACAGACCGACCTCTACAGGGAACGGAGGCTTGTTGCGTGGCTCACCGCGGTAGCCCTCAATAGAGTTGAAGATGGCCGTCTCTTCGCCACAGATGTACGCACCGGCACCGCGCACGATTTCGAGATCGAACGTGAAACCAGCACTCATCACGTTGGCACCGAGCAAGCCCCGATGTCGCGCCGTTTCGATGGCAGCGTTGAGGTTATGCATGGCCCGCGGGTACTCGCCACGCAGGTAGATGTAGCCCTGCTCGCTACCGGTGGCATAACCCGCAATGGTCATGGCTTCAACAAGTGCGAACGGGTCGGCTTCCATGAGCACCCGATCTTTGAACGTGCCCGGCTCGGACTCATCGGCGTTGGCGATCACGTAGTGGGTGCGTACCGGTTGTTTGGCGACAGCATCCCACTTACGACCGGCCGGGAACGCGGCGCCGCCACGGCCGACAAGCTTGGCATCGAGCACTTCGCGGATGACACCACTGGGCCCCATGGCAATAGCGTTGCGCAGGGCGTCGTAGCCACCGTGGGCGCGGTAGTCATCAAGCGAGAGCGGGTCGACCTTACCTACACGCTTGAGCAACACCAATGACGGGTCACCCGCCTGAGGTACCGCCATCTCCGGCTCGGGCTCGGCAGGCATGGCCGCTGGCCCTTCGTGCGCAGCGCGGATCACGACAGGGATGGAGGCGGGCGCCATTGCTACGTGCACGGCGGGCGAGCCGGCTTCGGTGACCAGTACGGCCGGGCCGCGATCGCACAGGCCAAGGCAAGGGCTGTTAAGCCAAGTAACGACACCTTCGCTGTCGCCCGGCGCGCCGAGTTCGGCATTGAGTGCGTCCACCATTGGCTTGGATACGTTCTGGCAGGCCAGGTCGGTACAGACATGCACGACACGCGGGGGCTGCGGACGCATGGGGAACAGCGCGTAGAAGCTGGCCACGCCGTAGGCCTCGGCCGGTGGCACGTCGAGGCGCTTGCAGAGTTCGCCGAGCCCTCCGGGGCTGATCCAGCCGACGCGGTCGTTCAGGGCATGGAGCGCAGCCAGCAGATGATGACGGCGTGATTGAGCCTGGTGGAGCCCTCCGGTTTCCCGGCCCCAGCCTTCTTCGCTGGCGGCGGGGCCGAGTAGCGCGTCAAGCGCGTCGACCTCGGCCGAGGTGGCCTCGGCCTCGGGAAAACGAAGGTCCATGACTTACTCTCCTGCGACGGGCTGCAGCGCGTCGATGTCGATACTGATCTTGTCGATACGAACTGCCGATGCCTTGAATTCGGCCGTACCCGCTTTGGGGTCGGTGGCTTCGATGGTGATGATGTTGGTGTCGATCTCGTCGGGGAAGTGCATCGACATGAACACCAGCCCCGGGCGCAGTGCCGGGTCGATAGTGACGGGCGCGGTGATGGTGCCGCGGCGAGAGGACACGTTCACGAACTCGCCGATCTCCACGCCGAGACGGGCGGCGTCGATGGGGCCAACGTCAATTGACTCACCACGACGTAGGGGTGACTGGAAGCCGCCCGACTGAACGCCAGTGTTGTACGAATCCAGCCGGCGGCCGGTGGTGAGTCGCAACGGAAAGTCTTCGGTAAGTGTGTCGACGGGCGGGTCATCGATGACGACCGAGAACGGCGCGAGCCGACCACGCTTGGCCGGGTCTTCATCCCACAAACGACCATGCAGATAGGTCGGTTCAAGTTCGGTGAGCGACGGGCAAGGCCATTGCAGCCCGCCCTCTGCCTCGAGGCGCTCATAGGTCATGCCGAAGTGCATGGGCGAGAGCGACCGCAGCTCGTTGAAGATGTCTTCTGCTGTCTCGTACTCCCACTTGTGGCCAAGGCGTTCGGCCAACTGCAGGATGATCTCCACATCGTCACGGGCACCCTCGGGAGCCTGCAGTGCTTTGCGCACCCGCTGGACTCGACGTTCGCTGTTGGTGACGGTTCCGTCGGTTTCACACCACGCCGCCGAAGCCGGCAGCACCACGTCGGCAAGCTGTGCGGTCTTGGTGAGAAACATGTCCTGCACGACAAGGTGCTCCAAACCTTCGAGCAGATGTACGGCGTGGGCCGAGTCGGCTTCTGATTGCGCCGGGTTCTCACCCAACACGTACACAGCTTTCAACTCTCCACGACCCATGGCTTCGAACATCTGGGTGAGGTGCCAGCCGTAGTGGTCGGGGATGTTGGAACCCCACGCCTTGTCGAACTTGGCGCGGGCGTCAGCGTCGAGCATGTCTTGGAAGCCGGGCAGCTTGTTGGGGATGGCGCCCATGTCGCCGCCGCCCTGCACGTTGTTCTGTCCGCGCAGCGGATTGAGGCCCGCACCGTGACGACCGACGTGACCGCACAGGAGTGCAAGGTTGATGAGCGACAGCACGTTGTCGACACCGTTGTGGTGTTCGGTGATGCCAAGCGTCCAGCACAACTGCGCCCGGTCGGCCTTGGCGTAGGCATGGGCGAGTTGGCGGATGGCGTCGGCCGGAACACCGGTGACGAACTCGCCGACCTCGAGGGTCCACTGTTCGACGGAGGCCCTGTATGCCTCGAAGTCGCTAGTGGAATTCTCGATGAACGATTGGTTGGCCAAGCCTGCTGCGATGATCTCACGAGCAATGGTGTTCGACAGCGCGATGTCGGTGCCGACGTTCAGCCCGAGCCAACGATCGGCCCACCGAGCGGTGGACGTTCGGCGCGGATCGACAACAAACATTTTGGCGCCGTTGCGGATACCGGCCATGACGTGATGGAAGAAGATCGGGTGCGCTTCACGCGCGTTTGAGCCCCACATGACGATGACGTCTGTGTCCTCGATTTCGGCGTACGAAGATGTACCGCCACCTGCTCCAAACACTGTGGCCAGACCGACCACGCTAGGAGCGTGTCAAGTTCGATTGCAGGAGTCAATGTTGTTGGTGCCCAGCGCGACCCGCGCAAACTTCTGGGCGATGAAGTTCATCTCGTTGGTGGCCTTGGAGCACGAGAAGATACCGACCTCACGCTCGCCCCTGTTGGCGAAACCGGCAGCGGCACGATCAAGCGCCTCGTTCCACGATGCGGGCCGGAGCACGCCGTTCTCTCGAACGAGCGGTTCGGTAAGACGAACATACGGGATGGTCCGATGTTGCTTCATAGCGGCAATACTCCCACGAACAGAGACGTTTGTCTCTCTATGTTAGGACATACTGTTCCAGCCTTCGTGGCCGGCGAGGTCCGATCCGCATCGTGGAACAGGCTCGACAGCGGAGCCCAATTCTGTTTGAGTCCATCAGGGTGAACGTACCGTCTGAACTCACCAGCCAATCAGGGCGAATGTGAGCTGTGACTTGTCATTAACCCTGATGACCTAAAACAAACGCCTCCGCCAGCGACCCGCAACTGCGCCACCTCACCCCATCAGAAAGAGCGCTTACTCGGCAGTCTCCCAGTGGGGATCGACCCTAACGGGTGTTGACCATCTGACGAAGGTTCGTCGGCGGAGCGAGAGGTGTCGGCTTTTCCGCCGGGGGTACCTCGTCGTCGGACGACATGTGCCGCAGACGCAGGCCGCGAACGAACACCATGTCCGTGGCGGTTGCGCCGCCCACGCCGAAAGCGACTCCGACAATGTGGCCGACGAGCGCAAGGGTGTGCAGCGTGCTGGGCGGTGACGACGGGGCAGCTGCGAGAAGTGTGTTTCCGTACATGCCGACAATATTGCAGATTGATTACAGCAGGTCACTCGAATTGGCCCGGAGTTTCCTCGATGTTTAGCCGCTACTGACCCACCTCGGCCGATGAATCGGACACCAGTAGGCTTTCAAGTCGGCGATGCAAATCAGCGATTTTGCTCTCGTTTTCGGGTTTCATGACGACAGATCGCAAAATCATGCCCGTTTCGGCATCTCGCGCTCGTTTTGGGTGTCGCAGCAGCAGGGCGTCGGTCGAGACTCCGTACGTCGCCACAAACACTGGGTCGATTGCATCGTTCATCGCCCGTTGGAAGAGCCCACGTGCTGCGGCACTGAGCTCAGCCACCGACCCCTGACGGGGCAGAAACGTGACGATGTCCAAATCCGCATCCTGAAAAAGGGCAAGGCTCGCAGACTGCTGCAGGAGCTCCCGCCAATGTTGCGCAGCGCGTTGACCGGCCGCCAACCGGGCGCCCAGCC
>JAYTKG010000672.1:0-3140 GCA_043730435.1 Acidimicrobiia bacterium
TTCCGACGGCATGGCCAACTTCGCCGACAGCCAGATGGACGGCGTCATCGAGTCCGCCGAAGAGTGCCCCGGCGAGTGCATCTTCATCGAGCCGTGACATGCCTCACTTGGTCGCTATCGCTCCCGGCGTTCAGACTCGCTTCGCTCCGACAATGCCGCATGTTCGGTCGGTGAGGTCATGAAAGTTTGGATTGATCAGGATCTTTGTACCGGTGACGGCATCTGCGTGGAAATCGCGCCGGCTGTTTTTGTGCTGCTTGATGACGGCTTGGCGTACGTGAAGGAAGGCAGCAAGGTGTTTGCCACTGCGTCCGGCAACCCGCAAGGCGGCGACGGCATGGCCAACTTCACCGACGGCCAGCTCGACGTGGTCATCGAGTCCGCCGAAGAGTGCCCCGGCGAGTGCATCTTCATCGAAGTCTGATCAGCTTATGGCTCGGGTAACCTCCGGCCATGAGCAAACAGATGAGCCCGTTGAAACGAGTGGCAACGAAGCTTGCGTCGAGTAGAGCCGGAAGTTTGTACATCATGGCGGTGAGTTCGAAGATAGATCCGCTGCTGTTGAAGAAGACCGACGGGCGCTGGAGCACGATGGTCGGCCAGCCCGTGTTGTTGCTGAAACACACCGGCGCGAAGTCAGGTGCCGCACGCGAGACGCCGTTGGTGTACGCCGTCGATGGGGACAACATCATCCTGATCGCGTCCACGGGTGGCATGCCCAAGAACCCGGCCTGGTATCACAACTTGAAGGCCCATCCCGAGTGCGATGTCATCGCCAAGAACCGTAGCGGCCGCTACCGCGTAACCGAGGCGACCGGAGCCGAGCGTGACCGTTTGTGGGCACTCGCTCTCGACGTCTATCAGGGCTACGACACCTACCAGGCCCGCACTGGCGGTCGAATCATCCCCGTGTTGGTGCTCAGCCGAGCTTAAAATGCCGAGACGCGATCGCGGCATGGCTCAAGAGCTGGATCGGGTCGGTTTGTGCCACGCCAGCCATCGGCTGGCTCAATCGGGTGAGGCGGGTCACCCAGTTGGTGTCCGGCGACATCGTGCTGTAGCCGGCGACATCAGCCAGCACGTGCGAGGAGGCCGAGGTAAAGATACACACCGTGCCGTTGCTCGCCAGTTTGACAGTGACGAGGTTGGCGATCGTCTGCCCGCTGGCGTAGTTGAGATTCGACACCGTGGGAACGTCCTGCCCACATGGAAATACCGTGAGGAAGCCGCCTCCCTGGGGCTGATCGACGGTGATGTTCATCGTGACCGCCTCGGCGCCGGTGGCCAGCAGGTCGCCCCGTCCCGCCAGAGCGACCATTGTGATGGAACCGGTCCCCAGCAGCGCTTTTCCGGCGACACCAATTGCGTTGCGACTGTCGAGCACCCGAACAGGGGCCAGCTCCTTGAAGCCTGTCGGCAGACTGGGTTGGTACCAGGCAGCAAGGTCGGCGATCAGATGCGCGGACCCCGAGGTATAGAAGCAGACGTTTCCGTCCTGCCCGAGTTTGACGGTCACAAGGTTGGCAATGGTCTGACCCGCGGCGTAGTTCACGTTCGAGGCATTTGGAACGTTCTCGCCGCACGGGTAGACCGTGACGAAGCCGCTCGTTGCCGGCTGATCGACAGTGACATTAAGCGTGACCGCCTGGGCACCGACCCCCGGAACGCCGCCGGCGCCAGCAACATGGAGCGTCGTGGTTGAATCTGCGTTCACCCTGGACCGCGTCGGCACACCAATAGCGTTGCGACTATCGAGGAGCCGCAACGGCGCAACAGCTTGACTCCCTGAACCACCGTTCACGACATACCCGCCCATGAGGTCGATGATGACGTGCGTGGTTGCAGAACTGAAGATGCAGACCCAACCATTCCCCGGCAGTTTAGCAGTGACGAGATTCGCGATCGTCTGGCCGGAGTTGTAATTGAGATTCGACGTTTCGGGCCGAGACTGATCGCACGGATACACGGTGATGAAGCCACCCCCTTCCGGCTGGTCCGCGGTTACGTTCAGCACCACCGCGGAAACCGACCGCGCTGTGTCTTCGCCAAACGGAAGCACGCCGTACGTTCCACCCTCGAGCTTTTGGCCGTTCGGTGTCCTAAGGCTGCGTGTGTCCAGCACTCTTGTCGGCGTGATCGCAACCAGTCCGGGGGGCCGAATATTCTCCGGCTGCAACGTAATCGCGGGTGGAAGCGAGGCCGTGTCCGGCCCCGACGTAGCCAGCCATCCAAGCAGCGTGACGCGCAGGTTTGCCGCGCCAAACGAGTAGACACAGGGCCCGGCAGTCGCGGTGACGGGTACGTAGGCGACGTTTGCCGAGGCCGACCGGTTCACGACGAGATCCGATGTGTTCGGCCGGAAGCCACTACACGTGAATGCCGCGGCGAATCCAGCCGCATCGCCGCCGTCTGTTTCAAGAACGATGACAGCTGCCTGCGCTTCGGAAGGAGTGGAGAGCCCAAGGGTCAGAGTAGTGGTTGAATTCGCCGCAACATTCGCGTCGAGCACCGGGACAGGCGACGCCAACGGGACGTACTGAAGACGGTCGGTCGTGGGTGCGTCGGCGATCTCCCCGAACTTGTCGGCGATCATGTCGACAGCGGTGGTAGCGGTCAGGCAGTCTGAGGTCTCATCCGTCAGCACGCGATGGACCGTGGCCTCATACGGCTGGAAAACGAACGCAACTTGCCCGGTGCTGGCCGACGCTCCGCAGGCATGCAGTCGGGCCGTGCCCGCTGTCTCGTAAGCAACGACGATCACGTTGAGGATCTGGCCGGCGCCCAACCTCGTCGTCGTTATCCCAGTCTGAGGAGTTGAGTTACGAGAGTCCTGAACTCGAACCGGGGATTGCAGCGAAACGCGTCCGACTGCACCGGCGACCGGCGCGGCCTTGGCCTGCGGCGATCCGAGCACGAGCCCCGATGCGAGAAGCGACAACCCAACAACGGCCCGACTGAACTTCGACATGCCCGCCCACTCTCCTACGTCATTTGACGAAAGACGCATGGTAGCCACGGCTTCTTCTGCGAATCGTCTAGTGAGTCTCAGGCTTCGAGCACCGGTTCGTCGTCGAGGATCGGCTCGTCGCGGGAGTCGACCACTCGTTCCCGTTGCGCGGGGGTGACGGCGCGGGAGCCTT
>JAYTKG010000673.1:0-6525 GCA_043730435.1 Acidimicrobiia bacterium
GTGCTCGAAGCGAACTACATCGGGTCGGGTAACTCGGGCCGAAACACCACCATCATCCGGGCCAACTATGGCATCCCCGAAGCCATCCGTTTTTACCAGCATTCCCTCGAGCTCTATAAGACGTTGGAGGATGACACGGGCTGCTGGATTATGCACGACACCAAAGGCTTGCTCTGGATGGCGCACACCGAAACCGGCATGCGCCAGGAACGCTCACGAGCATTGATGAACTCCGCGCTCGGCACCCACACCGAAATCGTGGGCCCCGAAGACATCAAGACGATCTGCCCACTGATCGACATTACGGGCGGCGGTCGCTTCCCGGTTCGCGGTGCCAGCTATCACGTTGGTGGTGCTACGGCCCGGCATGATCGTGTCGTATGGGCCTACGCGCAGGGTGCGATGCGCAAGGGTGTGCACGTGCACCAGAACATCACCGTCACCGACCTGCTCAACGACGGTGATCGGGTCACGGGCGTGATGACCAACAACGGCCCGATCTCGGCCGGTGTCGTGATGTCGGCCGTCGGCGGGAACGTCACGACTATTGCCAAGATGGCCGGGGTGCGGCTGCCTGTTCGAACCCACCCGCTGCAGGCGTTCGTGACGAATGCCTACGCCCAGTCGCTCGGCCCAATCGTGTCGTCCTCCGAGCTGCTCACCTACGTGTCGCAAACAGCGCGGGGTCAATTGCTGGCCGGTGCCGAATTTGAATCGCAGCCGAGCTATTCCAAGCAGTCCACCTTCCCGAATCTCGGCAGTGTGGCCAGCAAACTCACCTACCATTTGCCGTTCATGCGGGACCTTCGCATCCTGAGGCAATGGACTGGCATCTGCGATGTGTCGGCCGACTTCTCACCCATCATGGGCTTCACTGGCGTCGACGGTTTCCTGGTCACGACCGGATGGGGTACGTGGGGCTTTAAGGGCATTCCCGCCGGAGGAAAAACCATGGCCGAACTGATTGCCACCGGCTCCACGCCCGACCTGATCGCGCCGTTTGCGCTCACCCGTTTCGCAGCCGATCACGCCATGGCCGACCAGGGATCGACAGGTACCCGCTGATGCTCTGGATCACCTGCCCCCACTGCGGCGACCGACCCGTGGAGGAATACCGCTTCGGTGGCGAACTCCCGACCGTTCCCGACCACGTCATCGACCCCGACGAACGTGATCTCGACTACGTTTGGTTCTTCGACAACCTGAAGGGCCCATCAACCGAGCGCTGGTTTCACCACGCCGGCTGCCGCCGATGGCTCACCCTGCAGCGCGAAACCACCAACGATCACATCCTGGAGTCTTGATGCGCGCATCTCTGGCCGAATTGCTGGCCGAACGTCGAGTGCTGTTAGCCGACGGAGCGACAGGGACCAACTACTTCGCAGCTGGGCTGGAAGCGGGCGAGGCGCCCGAGTTCTGGAACTTCGATCAGCCCGATCGGGTGACGGCGCTCCACCAGAGCTTTGTGGATGCCGGTGCCGACATCATCCTCACCAATAGTTTCGGTTGCAACCAACAGCGCCTCAAGCTGCACAACGCGCAGGACCGCGTCTACGAGATTGCCAAGCTCGCCGCAGAGCTGGCCCGCTCGGTGGCCGACTCGGTTGACTGGCCGGTCGTTGTTGCCGGAGCGGTCGGGCCGACGGGTGAATTGTTCGAGCCGATGGGTGCATTGAACGAAGCCAGTGCGGTGGCCTCGTTCGCCGTGCAGATTGCCGGTCTCAAGGCCGGCGGAGCCGACGTTGCGTGGATCGAGACGATGTCATCACCCGAAGAAATCCGTGCCGCCTGCAAGGCCGCCATCGCGATCGGTATGCCGTACATCGCAACCTGCTCGTTCGACACCGCTGGTCGCACCATGATGGGCCTCATGCCCGGGGATCTCAAGGCTGTCTTCGACGGACTGGAGCCAGCTCCGATCGCCATGGGAGCCAACTGTGGCGTCGGCGCATCGGACATCCTTGTGTCGCTCTTGGAGATGACCGAGAACGACCGTCATTCGCCCTACATCTCGAAGGGTAACTGCGGTGTTCCGTTCTTCAAGGGAACCGAGGTGGTCTACTCCGGAACACCTGAGCTGATGGCCGCGTACGTCGATCTGGCCGTGCACGCCGGGGCGCGCATTGTAGGCGGCTGCTGCGGCACGTCGCCCGAGCATTTGCAGGCCATGCGCGTCGCCGTCGACAGGCGCTCGGCTGATGCTCGCCCGACCATCGAGACCATCGTTGCTCGCATCGGGCCACTCGCCAACCAAGCTCCTACCGTGAACAAGAGCACCCGCGAACGCCGCCGCGGCGCTAAATAGCCGCTTCGCTTCTCGCTACTCTGATGGCTTCGCTTGGTCGCTGCCGCTCCTTTTCGCTCAGCTTCGCTCGCTGGCGCTCATTCTCGCTCCGCTCGGCAATTGCGCGAGTAGTTCACCGGGCTCGCCACCACTCCTTTAGCGTCCATTGAATCCGGGGTAGCGGCGATGGATAATCTGTTTGTACCTACCCCGAAGGAGACCTGCCATGTTGCTTCCCGATGAAGCCCCTGTTGGCGCGCCGATCTGGTGCGATTTGATGACGTCTGATCCCGAGCGTTCGCGTGCGTTCTACGGCGGACTTTTCGGATGGGGTCATATCGACCCGGGCCCCGATTTCGGCGGCTACTTCAACTTCACGTCGAACGACAAGATGGTCGGCGGCGGCATGATCAATCAGCCCGAATCTGGCATGCCCGACATGTGGTCGGTCTACCTCAAGAGCAACGACATCAAGGCCACCGAGGCCGCTACAACGGCCCACGGTGGCACCGTTTTGTTCCCGGCTATGGACGTGATGGACCTCGGCAAGATGCTCGTCACGATGGACTCGTCCGGCGCAGGCATCGGCGCCTGGCAGCAGGGCACGCACCGTGGCTTCCAAGCGCTCACCGAGCCAGGCGCGCCGTGCTGGTTCGAACTGGCGACGCGCGAGTACGACAAGGCCATCCAGTTCTACACCGACGTCCACCACTGGCAGACCGAGATGGTGATGGACACGCCCGAGATGCGCTACACCACGGTCAAAGACGGCACGGGCAACGACTGGTGTGCGGGAGTTGGTGACGCCAGCACGTGGTTACCCGAAGGCGTGCCGAACCATTGGGTCGTCTACTTCGGCTCCGACGATGTGGATGCCAGCCTGGAGAAGGTCGTCAAGCTCGGTGGCACGGTCACGCAGCCAGCCGAGGACACTCCGTACGGTCGCATGGTCGCCGCGCTCGACAGCATGGGCGCCGCGTTCAAGATCATGAAGGGCAACGCCTGAGCTGACTTTGCGACAAAACCCTTCGCTACACGATCGGTTTTGTCGCAAAGGCTCTAAGGCTCGAAGCCGAAGTTGGCCACCAGTTCGTCAAGCCGCGAGGCGGGGTAGGCCAGTGTGATGCGCTCGGCTCCGGCCGCAGCCTCGGCTTCCAGATCGTCGCCACAGAAGCGGTCGGTTCGGCGCCAGTGCTTCACCGACTCGTGGTAGGTGAACAGTCCAGCCGCGACGATGGCCTTGTCAATGGCCTCCTGAAAGAGTCCTGGCAAGATGACCTTCTCACGGACACGCCCTGCCTGCGCATTGATCTGCGCAGGGATGTCCCGCCAGTAGATGGTGACGAGCTTGGCCATTAGCCGACCCGTAGCGGGATGAGGCGGCGAACCTCGGCGGTGAGCGGTTCCATGCCGACGTGACGGTGCTCAAAGGCCAGCCCAATCTGTAAAGCAGCGGCCTGCCCAAGGGCGACGAGTTCGGTGGAGTCCGTCTGCGACAGTAAGACCACCCGGGTGTAATTCCCGAAGTACATGTCGCGCAAGTGTGGATGACGGTCGAGTCCCAGACCGACAAACACCAGCTGCTCGAAGTGACGAGCAAGGTAGTCGGTCAGGTAGAAGGTGCCCGGTTCGGCGTCGTGCAACGAGGCAAACAAGGCGGACCCGGCGAAGAATTCGTAGCAGTGAGCACCGGGCAGGCGATGCACGCCGTGGCGTTCGAGTACGGCATCAAGGTGACCGCCGGTGCCGCAATCGGCGTACGCGATCGCCACGTGATCGAAGTCCGCCGACCGGGCCGTCAACACCGCTTCAACGGTCGGTGCGATTTGGTCGGGCCGGTTGTGGAAGGACGACGGCAGATACTCCACCTCTACTGCCGAGCCGAATGGTGCCAGCACCACTCGAAGCTCCCGGGCGAGCGCGCCACACGCAATGATCAGCGTTCGTTCTGTCGGCGCGTTCATGTCGCCAAACAGTCTACGAGGCGTCCTGCGATGTGGGCTCGACGCCGCCCGCGTCCACCAATGCGGCCAGCCGCTCCGGCGGGTAAGCCGCCTCAAGACGCGCAGCCTCTGCCGACGCTTCGGCTTTCAGATCATGGCCGCACGGTCGATCTGTTCGGCGCCAGTGCTTCACAAAATCGTGGGCGTTCTTCTGCCGGGACACCACCGCCGCGCGTTGCGTAGCTCGCTGAAAACGGGCTGACAACAACAGCTGATGTTTGGTCCGACCTTCTTGCGCGTTGACCTGCGCGGGAATGTCGCGCCAGTAGATGGTGACGAGCTTGGCCACTACGTGTGTCGGGGAACGCCGAGGCGATCGGAGGTGGCCACCACAGTCTCCGGATAGTGGCAGCGGCCGTAGTCGACCTCTTGTTTGATGACGATCTCCAACAGCTCCATGTGCTGATCGGTTACCTTCCATGGCAGCGCGATGTAGAGCGGCAGATTAAACACGCGCAGGCGATCAAGGCCGGAGTAGACGTACTTCTGGAAGTGGTAACGCGACGCCCACTCCCAGGCCAGCGGCGCGAAACCGGTGCCGGGGTCAAGGATCATGTTCTTGCGGACTCCGAAGGCTTCGGCTTCGCGCAGTTTGATGTCGAACCATTCGATCATCGCTTCCAACGGATCACCATGGACATGCTTGAGCGAGCGCGGATCGGGCCCGTTGAGATAGGGCAGCACCACCGGACAATCAAACTCGGCGGCCACCTCCATCATGCCATCGGCCTGCAGACCGTCGGCCGCGTTCAACACGGTTGCCCCAGCCGCCAACGCCTGGCGCGCCACCCACGGCTTCCAGGTGTCGATCGACAACGGTTTGCCGAGCGCGGCGAGGGCCGGGATGATCTCATGGGCCCGATCCCATTCTTCTTCGGGAGGCACAATGGAGGCGATATCGGTGGAGCCTTGAGCACCCACGTCGAAGCCGTGGCAGCCGTTGGCTACGAGCTTGGCAGCGCGCGCCAACGCCATCGGCACGTTGGTGGCGATGGAGTCAGTGTTGAGCGAGTCGGGAGAAACATTGATGACGCCGTACAAAAACACGCCGCTATCCAATCACCTCCGACTCCGCTCGGCAGAGTCGGGCTGGCTCAGATGGGGCGGCCGAGGTGGCAAAGGAATTGGGTCTGCTCGCTGGCATCATCCGGGCAGGGCGTGGCGGCACCGAACGCGCCCGGGCGACGGATGGCATCGCCCATGGGCTTCAGACCGCTGTAGGCCATGCTGACGGCCTGCTGGTCAAGCGTCTCGTCGCCACCGGTGGCTCGGGCGAGATCGAAGGTGTGGACGAGAATGTCGGTGGAGATGAACCGGCCCAGCATCTGGGCCATCGTCATTGGCCCCATCGGTCCGGGCACCTCGACCGAAAGGTCACCGGTCATGCGCTCCTCGAGACGAGCCTTGGCCTGGTTCCATGACTGGACGATGTTCTCATCAGCCACCACAGGTTCTAGGTGACCCGCGATGCGATTGAAGTTGTTGCTCATGTGCGCGACAACGTCTCGCGCGGTCCAGTCCTCGCAAGGGGACTGGTTACCCCAGGCTTCGGCGGGGGTGGTCTGTACTCGGGCGTCAAAGGCGTTGGCGAGGCGGGTTACTTGATCAACGATTGCTTGCATAGTCGGCACCGTAGCAAAGGCTCGGGTTACCCTCTCCCTCCATGACGACAGAACAGATTCGACTTACCCGCTACAGCCACGGCGCTGGTTGAGGCTGCAAGCTCGGTCCCAGTGACCTAGCGCAGGTACTGCGCCCCTTCGAACCAATGGGCCACCCCGACCTTCTGGTCGGCCTGGCCAACGGAGACGATGCCGCCGTGTGGCGTCGTGATAACGGGCGCGCCCTGATTGCAACCGTCGATTTCTTTACCCCAGTGGTGGACGACGCTCGCACCTGGGGCCGCATTGCTGCCGCGAATTCCGCCAGCGACGTGTACGCGATGGGTGGTTCGCCGCTGTTTGCGTTGAATGTGGTGGCCTGGCCGAAGGACGAGCTACCGATGTCGCTCCTGGCCGAAGTGATGGAAGGCGCAGCCGACATCGCCCGCCTCGGAGGATGGCCGGTTGTCGGTGGTCACTCGATTGACGGAGCCGAGCCCCTGTTCGGTCAGGTGTTCCTGGGCGAGGTCGAAGAAGTACACCTGATGACCAACGTCGGGGCCAAGGTCGGCGACACGCTGGTACTCACCAAGGCGCTCGGCACCGGCCTGATCGCAACGGCGGTCAAGCGACTCGA
>JAYTKG010000674.1:0-6387 GCA_043730435.1 Acidimicrobiia bacterium
CATTTCATTCCCGAGTCCGAGCGGGGCAAGGTCGTTCGGAACTCGCGCATCTACGTGGCAATCTTCGTGGTCACCATCGTGGCTTGCGTGGCGCTGAAGTCGATCCTGCCGGCGGTCGTCATCGTTACGCCACGCATGTGGGGTGGCTGGTTCGCCCAACTTTTTAACGTTACCCAGCACGCCGCATTGCCCGAGAACATCGTGGACCACCGGATGAGCTGCCGCACCGTGCTCCTGAACCCCGTGTCCCGATTTCTCTACATGAACATGAACTACCACGTGGAGCATCACATGTTCCCCATGGTGCCGTTCTTCGCGCTGCCGGCACTGCACGAAGAAATCAAGGCGCAGTGCGCCCCGGCCAGTCCCAATGCGCTGGCTGCATGGCGCGAGTTTTTGCCTGTGCTGGCCAAGCAGAAAGCCGACCCGACCTACGCCCTCATGCGTCAACTGCCGGTCGCCGGCTGATCGCCTGCGACGCACTACCTTTGCCTTCCGGCTCTGCCGCAAGCTCCCAACAGTGAAAACCTTCCAGCAGAAATGGCAGCACATATGACTATCACCATTATCAACGGCGGAACGCAGGGGCTCGGAGAGGCCATCGCCCGCAGGCTCGCCTCGCAGGGTTCGAGCGGCCTCGTGTTGGTGGGCCGCTCAGCAGATCGTGGGCAGGCCCTCGCCGATGAACTGACGACGGCCGGCACGCCATCCATCTTCGTACAGGCCGACGCATCCGCGGCCGACGCACCTCGGATTGTCGTCGATGCCTGCAAAGCGCGATTCGGCACGGTGAACGGTCTGGTGAACGTGGCGGCGGCAACGACCCGCGCCACCCTGTTCCAGGACACGCCGGAGCATTTCGATCACATGATGGCAGTGAATGTGAAAGCGCCGTACTTCATGATTCAGGCGGCGGCCACATTGATGATTGCCACCGGGGCGAAGGGTTCCATCGTCAACATCGGTTCCACGTCGGGTCATGGTGGCCAGACGAAGCTGTCTGCCTACAACATCTCCAAGGGTGGGCTTTCCATCATGACCAAGAACTTGGCGTTCGGGTTAATGAAAAACAATATCCGCGTCAACCAGGTGAATCCGGGTTGGATGGAAACCGAATCGGAGCACTGGACGCAGGTCAACGTTGACGGCTCACCCGAGAATTGGCTCGAGCTGGCCGCACCTCAACGCCCGCTCGGCCGCTTGGTGCAGCCGTGGGAAGTAGCCAACGCTGTGGCGTATTGCCTCTCGGACGACGCCGGTTTGATGACCGGCAACTGCATCGACATCGACCAGTCCGTTCAGGGAGCGGGCGATCCACCCCTCCCTTCCGCCGCCGATACCGTTCACCCCGTCTGACCGTGCTGGGTATGGAGAAGGTACGAGGAGAAAAAGTGTTGACACGGGACTACTCGCTTCTTGGGGAAGACGGCCGTCTTGCCGCCGAGCACGGGCTGGCCTCGGCCGAGTGGTACCGCACGCCGGTCGAACGCAAGCGCCTGAAAGAACTCATGAAGCGATCCGATAGCCCGGCCACTCGCGACACCATCATCTGGTTCGCGATCATCATCGGCACTGGTGTAGCGGGGGTCCTGACGTGGCGGTCGTGGTGGTCACTGCCGATCTTCTTCGTCTACGGCACCTTCTACGGATCCACCTCCGATTCCCGCTGGCATGAGACAGGTCACGGAACCGCGTTCAAGACCGACTGGAAGAACCAGTTCGTGTACCAGATCGCCTGCTTCATGCTGCTGCGTGAACCCGAACTGCGCCGTTGGAGCCATGCCCGGCATCACACCGACACCATCATCGTCGGCCGCGACCCGGAGATCATCACACCGCGTCCACCCAAGCTGTTCGGCGTGCTGGTCGACTTCTTCGCTCTCAAGTCGGCGCCCAAGGAATTTTTGGGGGTGATCCGCCATGCATTTGGTCGGCTCGACGAGGAGGAGAAGACCTATATCCCTCAATCCGAACAGGGCAAAATGGCTGGTGTCGCCCGGATCTGGCTGGTGATCTACGCCGCCGTTCTCGTCACGGCCATCGCTACGCGATCGGTGCTGCCCGTGCTGCTTATCGGTGGGCCGAAAATATACGGCGCCTGGTTCCAGCTGTTCTGCGGCCTCACCCAACACGTTGGACTGGCCGACGATGTGCTCGATCATCGGCTGAACAGCCGCACCATTTACATGAACCCGCTATTCCGCTTCATGTACTGGAACATGAACTATCACGTTGAGCATCACATGTACCCGATGGTGCCGTATTACAACCTGCCGGCGCTCCATCGCGAGATCGCGGCCGATTGCCCGCCGCCCTATCGCAGCACCCTGCAGGCCTACCGCGAGATGATCCCGACGCTGCTTGCGCAGCGAAAAGACGCCAGCGTCGTCATCCACCGAAACCTTCCGCAACCGACCTGAGGTCTCCCGCCGCGGGCCCTTGGTGGTCGTCCGCGGAATTGCCTGGGTGTCAGTGATCGCTGTCATCCCAGGCGGCCGGATCGGCCGTGACGGGTGACAGCGTCCGACCCATACGGGCAGACGACCACTCCCGATTCGCCCAGGAACTTCCGAAGTGGACCCTTTAGTCCGCGATAACGGTAATTGAGACGGTGTACGTCGTGGCGTCGTAGACGTGGCGCCCCAGTTCCACCGTGCGACCCGTGTCGTCTTGCATAACGCGGTGCATCGTGACCAACGCGGATCCGGCGCTAAGGCCAAGCGCAGATGCCTCGGCCGGGGATGCCAGCTTGGCCCCGATGACTTCATCGGCAGTACGGGGGCGCACACCCGTGGACCGGAGTAACGCGTAGAGGCCGTGCGTTTCCAGTTGCTCGGTGGTGATGGCCCCAGCAGCCTCCACCAGCAAGCTGTTCACGAGCAAGGCAAGGCCGACAGCGCCAGCGAACCGAACTCGCTCGATATGGACGACTTCGGTCCCCTTCGGAATGCCGAGTGCCTTGGCGGTCTGCTCATCGGCGGGGCGGCGGTCGTGGACCAGCACCTTCGTGTGGGGGGAGCGGCCTTGGCCGGTTAAGTCGTCGAACAGCGAGGTGAGCTGCACCGGACGCCGGATCTGATCGCTGACAACCTGCGTGCCGACGCCGCGCCGACGCACCACCAGGCCGGCGTCGGCCAGTTCTTGAATTGCTCGGCGAACCGTTGGCCGAGACACCTGCCATATGTTGACCAGATCGAGTTCGTTGTCCAGAAACTCGCCCTTGGCGATCTCCCCGGATTGGATAGCTGCTTCCAGCAGGCGGGCCAGCTGGTAGTACAGCGGCACGGGACTCGTTCGCATGAGCCCGACAGAGATGTCGATCATCGTGCCTGACCTCGCAGTTCTATCTGGCTTGAGATGTAACCAATGCTAGCAGTTTGTTAATATGTAAGGACATGACTGAGCTACTGCGTATCGGCGTGATCGGTACGGGATTAATGGGCGAGATCCACGCCCGAAACGTGTACGGCCACACGGCCAAAGCAACGCTGGTCGCTATTGCCGACTTCGACCTTGCTCGGGCGGAGGCCCTCGCTGGCGAGCTTGGAGGAGCAAAGGCGTACCAGGACGGAATGGCGCTTTTGAATGATGCCGAGGTGGACGCTGTCATTGTGGCCTCACCGGATCACACCCATGTGGGCTATGCGCTAGCCGCCGTGCATGCCGGTAAACCGGTGTTGTGCGAGAAGCCGCTGGCCAGCGAGGCCGCTGACGCCTACGCCGTTGTTCGGGCGGAACATGAGGTGGGCCGACGTTTGGTGCAAGTCGGTTTCATGCGCGAGTTCGATCCTGCCCATATCGCCCTTCGTGACGCAGTTCGCAGCGGCGCACTAGGCCGACCGGTGATGTTCAAAGGGACGCACATCAACAAAGCGCCGGCCGGTCCGACAACGGCCAAGCGTTGCATCACGCAGTCAATGATCCATGACCTGCACTCGGCCCGGTTCCTCATGGGCCAGGAAATTGTCGAGACCTACGCGCGCTGGGTACCGATGTGGGGTGGTGACGAATCGATGGCCCGGGCCGTCACGGTTACGGTCACCTTTGCCAATGGTGCAACGGGTCTGATCGACGTCGGCATTGAGGCGGTCTACGGCTATGAGGTGAGCGCGGAGGTGTTGTGCGAGTTCGGCAAGGCCTCTACCGAGCTGCCAGCACGCGCCGCAATCCGCTCGGCCGGCCACATGGCAACGGACATCACGCCGGGCTGGCAGGACCGGTTCCCCGAGGCCTACATCATCGAGCTGAACGCCTGGCTGGAGTCCATTCGCACCGGTGTGCCCGTTGGTCCGGGAGCCTGGGACGGCTACGCGGCCAACGCCGTCGCCGAGGCAGCCTGCCGAAGCGTCGACTCCGGTCGGCCCGAGCCAGTCATCCTCGAACCCCGTTTGTAACGTTGCTATCCCGAAGTCATTTCATCGGTTGCGCCCTGAATGGACTTCCCACGGTGAGCGAGATCGCATAACGTCGTTCCATGGCAGTCGAAGATATTGTTCGCATGTCCTTACATATTGATGTTGTGGGTAGGATGGCGCCGAGCGCAGCCAGAACGCAAGGAGAACCGACACGATGACCGGGCACTGGATCGACGTATGCGGCGCAAGCGACATTGACGAAGAAGATGTCATACGGTGGGATCATGCCGGTCGGACTTTTGCGATCTACCGCGATGAGGACGGTGACAACTACTACGCAACCGACGGCTTGTGCACCCACGAGCACGTGCATCTGGCCGATGGCTTGGTGATGGGCTCCACCATCGAGTGCCCGAAACACAACGGCCGATTCGACTACACCACCGGCTCGCCCAAAGGCGCACCGGTGTGCGTGGCGCTGCAGACCTACAAGACACGTGTCCATGAGGGCATCGTGCAGATCAGCCTGAGCTGATGCCCGGCGTCGTAATTGTGGGTGCGGGGGAGGCGGGCGTTCGCGTGGCCCAGTGCCTGCGAGCAGAGGGATACGAAGGCGACGTCACGCTGTTGGGGGAGGAGCCTTACCTGCCGTACCCCCGGCCGCCGCTTTCCAAGCGCGTGCTTACAGCCGGCCAAGAGCTCCGCTCCATCGCATCGAGCGATGATCTTGCGGAATCTCGTGTTTCCTGTCGAATCAACACGCCGGTGCTTTCAATCGGGCCCGACCGGCGGGTCGTGCGGCTGGCAAACGGCGAGGAGTTGTCCTACACCGCGTTGGTGCTGGCGACCGGAGCGCGGGCTCGCCGACTTCCGACAGCCGGGGCCGACGAGGTGGGTGTCGCGTATTTGCGGTCGTGGGACGATGCGATGCGGCTCAAAGCGCAGTTACACCCGGGTGTTCGGGTCGTGGTCGTGGGCGCTGGATTTATCGGCCTCGAACTGGCTGCCGCCGCGCGAATGCTGGGTGCGCATGTCACGGTTATCGAATACTTGCCGCGGGTGCTCGGCCGCGCCGTCCCGGCGGTTCTTGCCTCGATGGTCGCTGATCGGCATCGGGAGGAAGGCGTCGAATTGTTGCTCGGCCGGTCCATCTCGTCGTTTCGGCGAGCCGAGGACGGCACCATCTCGGTCGAGGTTGGCGGCGACTCGGAGCAGCCCGGCTCTCTTGATGAAACCATTTCGGCGGACCTCGTCATCGCAGGCGTCGGCGCAGAGCCGGAGGTTTCGCTCGCTGCGGCTGCGGGCTTGCTGATCGACAATGGTGTCGCCGTCGACTCCTCGCTCCGGTCGTCCGATCCGAACATCTACGCGGTTGGTGACTGTTGCTCGTTTCCCCACGGCCTCTACGGGGGCCGACGGGTTCGGCTTGAGGCTTGGCGGAACGCGTTTGATCAGGCCAGCCACGTCGCCGCCGTGATTGCCGGTAGCACGGTCGAACCGTTCAGTGCGGTGCCATGGTTCTGGTCCGACCAGTACAACGGTGTGCTCCAGGTGTCGGGTCTCGCCGACGAAGCCGTCACCACGGTTGAGCGCCCATTCGACGGGGCGAGGTTGTTGTTCCACCTCGCGGCCGACGGTCGTTTGGTCTCGGCGAGCGCTTGGGGCACGAACAAGAGCGTCGCCAAAGACGCGCGTGTCGCCGAAATGCTGATCGCCGCCCGTGCTCACCCTGATCCGGCTGCGCTCGCAGACCCCGACGTCAAGATGAAGTCACTGCTCTAGCGATTGTCGGCAGAGCACCGCCGCACGTCGGCGATGCCGCCATCAATTCCTACTTTGTCCTGACATATTGCCAACCTCACATGACTGTGACAGGATAAGGGCGCTGATATGACCGCCGTCACTGGCTCGCAGCACCAGAATCCATCCAAACAGGGGAGAGCTTCATGCGTACATCCACCCGACTGATGACCATCGCGGCATCAGTTGTTCTCGTCGGAACGGGCTGCAGCAGCAGCTCGAAGACGACATC
>JAYTKG010000675.1:0-10146 GCA_043730435.1 Acidimicrobiia bacterium
CCGAGTCGATCATCAAGCCTCGCTGGCTGATCGAGTGGGCCAAGGCTGGTTGGAAACCGCCGACGCTTGACGTGCCGAACTTTGCGACGAAAGGTTCACCCACGCCGGGCTTCTTCGAGGCCTACGGCGCGTGGATGCAGACACCGCCACCAACATGGAGCGATGTGGCGTGGCTACGCGAAGAGTGGGGCGGCCCGTTCATGGTGAAAGGCATCCTTCGCGTGGACGAAGCCAAGCGCGCCGTCGACGCTGGCGCTACGGCTATCTCGGTGTCGAACCACGGTGGCAACAACCTGGACGGCTCGCCCGCGCCGATCCGTATGCTCGCTGCGATCGCATCTGCGGTCAGCAATGACATTGAGGTCGTGATGGACGGCGGCGTACGGCGGGGGAGTGATGTGGTGAAAGCGTTGGCGTTCGGTGCTCGCGCCGTCATGATCGGCCGTGCCTACCTGTGGGGACTCGCCGCCAACGGCCAGGCGGGAGTTGAGAACGTGCTCGACGTGTTGCGCATGGGTATCGACTCCGCGCTGCTCGGCATGGGCAAGTCATCCATCAGCGAACTATCTCGCGACGACCTCTTCGTGCCGAAAGACTTCTGCCCCCTCGACTGGTAACGGCTACGAGATGGTGAAGGGAATTTCAGCGCTGTCGGTCTGGGAGCTGGTGGTGAACCGGAAGACGTAGCTTCCCTTCGCCGGCTCCGGTACGACGAATTCGACAAATCCGTTGCTCTGCTCACCAGGATTCAGAACGGCGAAACCGCCCTCGTCGGCGATGCCCACCGTGAGACCGTCGGGCCGCATCAACGCCTCGTTGAAGATGGTGTTGTTCACTCCGCCGCTGTAGCCAAGTTTGAGGTCGAGCCGCAGATACACCTCGTGCGCGTTGGCCTGCTGGGCTGCGCCGCTGCCGTTGCCCGCAAGTGGGAACGGCGAGAGGGTTGCCCGCACGATGGTGGCCGAGAGCCCCCCAGGAGTCTTGGCGGTTCCCGAGAGTTCCAATTCGGTGATCTGTGCAGAATCAGCGGGACCGCTGCCAAGGGGAACGAAAGACTGGTTGCTACTCGGGCGACCGAACACCAGGACCGCGTCGTTGACGTCGAAGTCGGTGACGATGGCTGTCATGGTGACTTTGGCGCGTCCGCCACCGGGAACGGTTTTACTTTCCAAGTCGACCGTGGTCGTTTCCTCTTTGGTGTCGAGTGCGGCATCGAGGTAGCCGAAGTCCAGCAATTGGTCGGTGAGGTTGGAGACACTGGCGAAGACGACGACGTCGCCCCCGAGCGGAATCTGCGGATCTCGGGTGTACACAGCGCTGTCAAGGTAGATCTCGAACCCGCCGTAGAGCACCGTCTTGTTCAGCGTCATGGAAAACGGCTCGGCTGCTGCGAACGTGGTTTCGGTATCGCTGCTGAACGGATCTGTTGTTGTCACCACTGCGGTGGTGACCAACGATTCGTCGCCGACCGCCTTGCCGCCAGAACGGCTGAGCGCAACAAGCCCGGCGACTACAGCGACGAGCGCCACGGCCATGCCAGCGATGAAGAACTTGCCGGTTGAGGTCGACCGACGAGTGGCAGGCATCAGCGGTGGCGGGGCAGCCTGAGTGGTCGGGGGAGTTGATTGGTGCTGCGTTGTCGGTAACGGGATTGCGTAGCTGGATGTCTGCTGCGGCGGGGGAAACGGGCCCGCCGTCGTCGGCCCAGGTGGCGCCATGAGCTCACGAACCCGGCGCACCGCATCCTCGTAGTCAGCGGGCTCCTTCAGCGAGAGGCCTTGGCGGGTGCGCAGACCGTAGACATAGTCATCAGCGGTGGCGGGAATTCCGTTGATATACAGGGGAATGAGGCGCTGTCGGCCGCCGCTGTGGCGCTCGCGGTCGATGGCTGCCCTTATCTCGTCCATGGCGTACGGAGCCGCCTCGATCTTATCGCTAATTAGGGCGAGCGTGAATTGCGAACGCTGTTGGGCCTCGTCGATGACGTTGCCCCAGTCGACGCCGAGCGGAACATCTTCGGTGTCGAGGAAGACCCGAAACTCGGGCTCGAGCCGGTCGGCGAATCGTCGGGCGTGTTCCTTGTCGGGTGATGCATGCGCAATGAAGAAATCGAACAGGAACGCAGGCGCGACGGCCTTCGCCCCACCCGGTGTATTCGCTCCCTGATCGTTCATGGATCCTCGGATCGTTCGAACAACGAATATCTCTTGACAATTTCCTGAACCTATATCGATAGTACAGATATGAGGCAGTAAAGGGAAGGAAGAATCAATGACAAACGTTGACCAGCTTCTCCAGTTAGCTTCGGCCCAGATCGGCAAGCCGTACGTTTTCGGTGTCGAGGTCAGTCTCGACGACCCGAGCCCCACTACCTTTGACTGCTCGGAACTGGTGCAATGGGCGTGCCATCGGCTGGCGGTGAAGCCCGAGATGCCGGACGGTTCTTGGATCCAGTATGTGCACTGCCGTCAGCACGCCCGCGCGCTGTCGGTCGATGAGGCGATCCGCACACGCGGCGCATTGCTCTTCACCAATCGGGATGCCAACGGCGCGCCCGTCGACCCGGTGGACGCCAACGATCACCCGGCGCAGGGTCACGTCGGTTTCTCGCTCGGCAACGGGGCCACCGTCGAGGCCATGGGCACCAGGTGGGGCGTCGTGCAGGGCCAGGCGGCCGGCCGTACCTGGACCCAGGGAGCGTTGATCCCCGGCGTGGAGTACGGAGCAGCGTCGGCAGCGGCACCGGCGGCACCCGCGCCGGCCACGCCCGTGAAGGACCTCGACCATCCGTACATCCAAGTTGGGGCCAAAGGCGCGTCGGTCGAAAAGATGCAGCATCTGTTGCTTTCGGTCGGTGCCCACTCGATGGGGAAGCTCACCGCCAACGGCACGTTCAGCGAGTTGACCGACATCGGCGTGCGCCTTTTCCAGTGGTACGTGAAGGCCTATTTCGATGCGACCATGGTCGTGGACGGCGAGTGCGGTCCGGTCACCTGGTCATGGTTGGAAAAGCTTTCTGTCACGTCATGATCTCGCGTCTGAGGCGGGTCCTTCATCGGGCAGCATTGGCATGGACCAGCCCTGATCCTGACCGAGGTGCACGACGCGGCTCATCGCGTTTGCACCAAACTTGGCCCGCACGGCGTCGAGGGCTGAGTCGGAGGATCGACGCGATCGTCATCGAACATATGTTCGCACAGATCTCAGCCGGCGAGCAAGGGCCAGTACGTCAGCACCGCCTAATCTCGCGAAATGAAACTCTCGTCTGAACAAGTCGAAACTTTTCACCGAGATGGGTTGCTTGTTTTGCCGAACCTATTTTCCGGCGACGAGATCGGTGCGATCGATGATTGCCTGCCCCGTCTGTTCGGCGAGCGCTGTCCGGAGAACTTCCGCGAGCGTTCAAGCGACGTGGTGCGTACCGCCATGGGCTTACACCTGCGCGATGAACTGTTCGCAGACCTCGTTCGGGATGCTCGGTTCGTGGAACCGGCGCAGCAACTGCTTGACGATGACGAGCTATACATCCAACAGGTGAAGGTCAACGCGAAGGAAGCGTTCACTGGTGAGCAATGGCAATGGCACTACGACTTCGCCACCCACCATCGTGAAGACGGCGTGCCCGAACCATTGGCGCTCAACCTGCACATCTTCCTGGATGAGGTGAACGAGTTCAACGGCCCCCTGGTGTTCATCCCCGGTTCGCATCGTGACGGTCCGGCGGCGACCTCACTCGATACGGTGACCACCAGCTATCCGCTCTGGACGGTGCAGCCCGAGGTCGTCGGTCCGCTCGTGAAGCGAGGCGGCCTGGTGTCACCGAAGGGCCCACCCGGCACCGCGCTCATCTTCGGCGACATGATGGTGCATGGCTCTCCGTCCAACATGTCGCCGTGGCCGCGCCGCATCTTCTCGCTCATTTTGAACCCCACCCGCAACCGTCAAACCACGTTTCAAAGATCCGATCATCAACACCATCGTGATTTCACTCCGGTGACCGCCTTGCCATCTGAGGGGAACGTCGCATGTCGATCCTGAGCTTTGGTGTCGATCCAACTGCGTACAAGCATTGGCGCGTTGCTTGTGACGGACCGGTGGCCACCCTCACGATGGCCGTCACTCCTGACGCTGGTTGGCGACCGGACTACGAGCTCAAATTGAACTCGTACGACATCAGCGTTGACATCGAGCTTCACGATGCGGTGCAGCGCCTGCGCTTCGAGCATCCCGAAGTGAAAGTGGTGGTGGTCACCGGCGGGATCGACAAGGTGTTCTGTGCCGGCGCCAACATCCAAATGCTGTCCACGTCATCGCATGGCCACAAGGTGAACTTCTGTAAGTTCACCAACGAAACGCGTAACGGCATCGAAGACGCCACCGCCAACTCGGGTCAGACCTACATCGCGGCGGTCAATGGCACGGCTGCCGGGGGAGGCTACGAGTTGGCGTTGGCCTGTGATGAGATCGTGCTGATTGATGACCGGTCGTCCGCCGTGTCGTTGCCTGAGGTGCCGCTGCTTGCCGTGTTGCCGGGTACGGGCGGGTTGACGCGTGTGGTGGATAAACGATTCGTTCGCCGTGATCTGGCCGACGTGTTCTCCACCCGAACCGAAGGCATCAAGGGCCAGCAGGCGCTTGACTGGGGGCTGGTAGACGCCGTGGCCCCCAAGTCGACATTCGACCAGGTCGTGCACGGTCGTGCGATGGCCCGGGCGGCCGGATGCGATCGTCCGGACGGGGCCGGTATCTCGTTGCCAACCTTTGGCGAGAGCGTCATCATTGATGGCGATGGCATCACGTCGACCTACGTTGACGTCACGCTCGATCGTGAGTTGGGCACGGCCCGTTTCACCATCCGAGGCCCGCAGAGCGTGCAACCGTCAACGGCTGCGGAGTTGCTGGCTGCGGGGTCCGACGCATGGTTGCTGCGTTGCGTGCTCGAACTTGATTACATCATCCTTCATCTCCGGTTCAACGAGCCTGAGATCGGTACATGGGTGCTCACAACCGAGGGCGACGGACCTGCGGCGGAGGCGGCCGAAGCAGTGCTGCTCGATCATCACGATTGGCTCGTCCGTGAAGTACGCCTGCAGTGGACCCGCACGCTGAAACGGTTGGATGCATCATCCCGCACACTGGTCACGCTGGTTGAGCCCGGAAGTTGTTTCGTTGGCGTACTGGCTGAACTGGTGCTGGCGGCCGATCGGTCTTTCATGCTGGACGGACAACGCGAAGGTGATGACCGGCCGGCCCCACTGCTTCGATTGACCGCAGCGAACAACGGTCAACATCCAATGTCGAACGGTCTGTCGCGGCTTCGCACTCGCTTTTGGGGTCGTGATGACGCCTACAAAGTCGCCGCCTCCCACTCGGGGGAAAGCCTCGATGCGGTCGCTGCCGTCGATGCCGAACTGGTCACGTTCGCGCTCGATGACATCGACTGGGACGACGAGGTTCGGGTGATGTTGGAGGAACGCAATAGCTTCTCGCCCGACGCGCTCACCGGCATGGAAGCGAACTTTCGCTTCGTTGGCCCCGAGACCATGGAAACCAAAATCTTCGCTCGGCTTACGGCCTGGCAGAACTGGATTTTCCAACGCCCGAACGCTGTTGGCCCCGAAGGCGCGTTGCAGCGCTTCGGCACTGGCTCCCGCCCGACCTTTGACCGAAAGAGAGTGTGATCGCCATGTCGCTCGTGGATATCAATGCGAAGATTCCCAACAACGTTGACCTTGCCGGTGATCGTCGTTTGCAACGGGCACTTGAGTCGTGGCAACCAAAGTTCATCGACTGGTGGCGCGCTCAAGGTCCGGTGGCTTTCAAGGACAACCCGGTCTATCTGCGCACCGCAATCTCGGTCGGCCAGGAAGGTTGGGCCAACTTTGATCACGTGCCCATGCCCGACTACCGATGGGGCGTATTTCTGGCCGATCAAGAGCCCGACCGCAAGATTGCGTTCGGCGACCACAAGGGTCAAGACGTGTGGCAGGACGTGCCGGGGGAGTACCGGGCCGAACTTCGCCGCCTGGTGGTGGTGCAGGGCGACACCGAGCCGGCCTCAGTTGAGCAACAGCGAGCGTTGTGCCTCACCGCGCCGAGTTTGTACGACATGCGCAACCTGTTCCAGATCAACGTGGAGGAAGGCCGCCACCTGTGGGCCATGGTGTATCTGCTGCATCGCTACTTCGGTCGAGACGGACGTGATGAGGCCGACGAAATGTTAGAGCGTCACTCGGGTGACAGCGACAAGCCACGGATTCTCGGAGCGTTCAACGAGCCGACACCCGACTGGTTGTCGTTCTTCATGTTCACCTACTTCACCGACCGAGACGGAAAGTTCCAGTTGGCCTCGCTACGGGAGTCGGCATTTGATCCGCTGTCGCGCACGTGCGATTTCATGTTGAAAGAAGAAGCGCACCACATGTTCGTTGGTGCGTCAGGTATCGCACGCGTTGTCGATCGCACTATCGAGCTGATGAAGGCGCACAGCACCGCGGACCTGCGCGCACATGGCGGCATCGATGTGGCGCTGCTGCAGAAGTATCTCAACTTCCACTACACCGTGTCGCTCGATCTTTTCGGCGCCGAGACGTCGACGAACGCAGCGAACTATTACGCGGCCGGATTGAAGGGTCGCTTCCACGAAGAGCGTCGCTCCGATGATCATCGACTGCAGGGTTCGACGCGCATGGTGCCCCACTGCACCGACGAGGGAATCGGCGAACGCGAAGCGGCCGAGTTGTCGGCGCTCAACGAAACCCTTCGTGAGGACTACATGGTCGACTGCCAAAAAGGAGTCGACCGATGGAACCGGGCGCTGGCCGTTGTAGGCATGTCGCTGGAGTTACCCCACGTTGGTTTCAACCGTTCTGTCGGTACGTTCAAGGGCCGCACCGTTACGCCCGACGGTCGATTGGTCGACCCCGTGACGTGGCAGTCAAGTATGGGTGACTGGTTGCCCACGGCTGAAGATCGGGCCTACGTCGAAGGTCTCATGGTAGGGGTGCAAGAGCCGGGCAAGATGGCCGGTTGGCTCGCCCCGCCGCAGACCGGCATTCACGCCAAACCCGTCGACTACGACTATGTGAAACTCTGAGCGGCAAATGCATCCCTACGAAACGTTGATCCGGCGCTACTTCGACGCATGCAACGCGGCCGACTACGACGCCCTCATGTCTTGCTTCACTCCGGATGCCGTCCACTACTTTCCGCCAGGACTGCCCGACGTGCCGTTCCGTGGGGCCGACACCATTGCCCGGAAGTGGATGTGGTGCGTAGCGCATCTCGGCTCGTGGTGGACGATCGACAAGGTCCTCGTCAGTCACGACTCCAATGAGGCCGTTATCGAGTGGACCCACTGGAAGACCAAGCAGAGCATTGGGCTGCGTGGCGATGAGTGGTACGTGTTCGACGAACAAAGTGGTCTGATCTCCGAGATCCGAGCCTTCTATGCCTCGCCGGCGGTAAACGACGCGGCAGTGCTGCCCGACGTTGGCGGCATAGCCATGAACCAACTCGTCGGATTCGACTACCCCGGCCGCTCGTACCACCTCGCCCCGCCCGACGACGCAAGGACGCAGCGCTAGCACGGCGTTAGCCAACAATTGCCCTCCCAACTCTCCGCCGTACCGGCGGAGTACCGCCGCCTGGCCGAGAGCCAGGAGGTTGTTGAAAAGGGTGCGTTGGCGCGTCCGGCGCCGCAGCCACGGAAAAGGTTTCGTGCCCGTCGGACTTATCGCTGCATCCGAATGCACCACGAGAGACGGTCCGCAGTGGTGCATTGCAAAGCACCACTTAAGCCTGATGCGGTGGTGACACGTAACCGATACCAGCGGCGGCGTCGCGCTCCGATCGCCGATCGCCTCGTCGTTGTTAACCAAAATCCCAACGCTCAAAGGAGCAACGCAATGAGCCCATTCACCCCGAACCCAGACCTCGACCTCGTGCTCGAACGCACCGTCCCCGTATCGCCCGAGAAGGTTTGGGCGGCGTGGGCAACACCCGAACTGTTGATGGAGTGGTTCACCCCGGCACCCTGGAAGACCGTCGGGTGCGACATGGACCTCCGCCCCGGCGGCAGGTCCAACACGGTGATGGAGTCGCCAGAAGGTGAACGCTTCCCCAACAATGGCTGCACCTGCAAGTAGTCCCAAACCGTCTGCTCGTGTTTACGAGCGTCATGGGCGAAGACTTTCGGCCCGTCGCTCCGGCCAACGGTGCCGGCGACCTGCCGTTCACCGCTCGCATCAGCCTTGAACCGGCACCGAACGGAGGCACCCATTACACCGCTGTCGCGATGCACGCTGACGTCGACGGCGCCAAACGCCACGCCGACATGGGCTTCCATCACGGATGGGGCGCCGCGCTCGACCAACTCGTTGCCCTCATGTCCTGATCTCATCGTGAGCTCTGTTCGAGCAGGGCTCGAACGTGCGATATCAAGTTATGCGATCTCGAATTCGTCCGACTTTAGTCAGTAAACGTACCAGAACCCCCCCCTGTTTTGGTACGCCGTAGACATGCGAGATGACATTATCCGCGCTCGGCTCGTCGAGGGCGAACCCTTGGTGGAAGGCCGCAGCATCCGGAAGTGACCCAACAGCGTGGGCGGATACCGATCCGGTACTACGAGCGAGGCACCCATTTGATCTTGGTTATCGGCCGTCGATTCTGTCCGACGTCGCTGTCGGTCCTGTTGACGACAAGCTCGTTATCGTGCGCGGCCCACGACGTGTGGGCAAGTCGGTTCTACTGAAGGACACGATTGCTGCACTCTGCCAGCGTAGCGATGTCGACCCGCGACAACACTGCACTTTCCGACGACACCGTCATCTGCACAGGCTCCTCCTGGGATCACGCTGCTGAAGTCGAGCGCGATCTGCTCACCGGCCGAGCCGGACGAACCTCGACACGCCGACTGCGATTGCTGCTTCCAATGACATTCCGAGAAGTCCTCACAGTCACCGACCGAGCCATTCCTGCGCCACCTCCCTCCGCGCCATGGGAGGCAAAGGTGATCGAAGGCCGCTACAACCGCGGGATCATCGCCACTCGAAACATCATCGACCACACTCACGCCGCGTGGGCCGTACCCGCACCACTCCTCGCGCTCCTTCTCGGCTAACGGCCGACCGACACCCCCAGGCGGTGAAACATATCCGCGGCGCCTCGTGAAGAGCCCTCAAATCGTGTTAGGCGGACCAGCCGGAGACGGCGACGACCCGCAATACCAGCACTCGCTCGAAGGGCCGGTCCTGGTACTGGGTGTAGCGCCTGGCCAGCTCGGTCGCCAGAGACTGTTCCCGGTCGGCGACGTCATCGCCCTGCCATCGCAGTTCGGCCCGCACCCACCACAGCTGTGACCAGTCGTCACGATCCCACCGCTCCACCAGCAGCGTGGCCCGCGCATCGGCCTCTAGGTTGCGTACTCGTTGCAGTCGCAACGACGACTTTGGCTTCACTCGGTCCACGGGCACACCGACGTAGCCGTCGGCGTCGGTGACGTACACGACGGGCACCGCGTCGATGCCCCGCTCGGCATGGAGGGTGCACAGCACCCCGTGGTCGTGCGCTGCCAACCGAGCAAGCGCGTCAGCGTTGGCGAGCTTCATTGCATAGGTCCGTAGGGGAGTTGTCCATCGGTCATGAGCATGTAAAGGGGCGATTGTAGTCCTCGAGAAATATGCTCGTCTCGTGCACACGGAACCAACACAATGAATCCGGCCGTTTGGGTGGAACGCCATGGCCGCCTGCAGGCCGACAGCCCGGCGTTGGCCGATGGCGAGCGGGTGCACGTCACGTGGAGCGAGTTCGCCGACAGTGTGGCCGGTGCCGCCGCTGGACTGCGTGATGTGTTCGGTCTGTTGCCCGGTGATCGGGTGGCAATCGTGATGCGCAACCGGCCCGAATACCTCGAAGCGATGTTTGCCATTTGGCATGCCGGACTGGTGGTCGTGCCCGTGAATGCCCGCCTGCACCGCGACGAGATCGGGTACATCCTCGAACACAGCGGGTCGGCTGTTGTGGTGACCGACGACGAACACGCCGACGACATCGAGTCACTGGTCGGTACCGTTACATCGCTGCAGGCCGCAGTCGTAGCGCCCGGCGAGCAGTGGAGCCGGCTCACCGCCTCCGCTCCGTCAC
>JAYTKG010000676.1:0-3866 GCA_043730435.1 Acidimicrobiia bacterium
CGCTTGTTGTATCGAACAGGCAACAGTTCGGCACGCTCAAGGGCTTGGGTTCCGCCGCGCACCTCGATCGTGGTGGCGTTGCCGACTGTCCGTAGGTCAGCTCGTTGGCCAAGGCCGTCGGGACCAAGAACATCAATATGAACCTCATCTCGAACGAACCGGTGAGCCACCTCATCAGGGCTCACCCCGGCCGACCTGAAACCGAGGTCCGCCAGTGTGTCGAGAAACAAGTTGAGCGCTGGTGGCCGAACGCGAGTATCGATGACCGTGTCGATGTCTTCGCTCACGCGGCTCGGTGGCCTACCGGCTTCTAGTGCGTGGAGCATCACCATCTGACCGCCGATGACGGTCCAGTTCTCGTCGTGCGCATCGCCGAGGTCGCAGAGCATCGTCCACAGCTGATCGTGACGCTCGCCGAGCAGTGGGAGTTCGACCGGTTCGATGTCGAGACGGTTCATCGGGAACGCATCCGCTTGTTCAGCTGACGAGCGGACCGCGCCGATCGGTCGTCACCCGATTCAAGAAGATCAACCACCACGACTGGCCACGGTGCGTCGTTCGTTTCGAACAGCCAAAGGTCATCGGGCGGCACGCGGATCGTCACGTTCGGTTGCTTCGATTCGAGCAGCGCGTAGTCAGCGACAAAACGTTTGACGTCCGACGAGCGCAAGTAGATCTCGGCATCGCCGACAGCTACGAGGTCTATGGGGAGATGACGAACGCTGCCGCCCGATCGCACACTTCGTGGGTCGTCGCGAACAGCGTCGAGCACCGACGGGTGCGCCCGAAGCTTGCGCGCCGTGGCGCGGTGCTGCGCCACCCAAGGCCAGTCCTCGATTGGCCAATCACGAACGCGCGCGCGGGCGCGGGCGCGTTCTCGCGGCGCAAGCCATGGCGTCGGCTCAGCCGCAGCCGTCCACAACAGACCCCACGCCGACCGGGCCGACAACGGGCGCCCAGTGCGCGTCCGTCGATCAAGCCGCGCCGCGATGGCAACGTCGTCAATCACCCAACGGCCACCGATCTTGTGGCCGGCGAGTTGACCGCCCGCCACCAGGGCGCGCACCCGCGCCGGGTTCAACCCAAGCCGCTCGGCTGCGCTTTCGACGGAAACCAGCAAGTACACTCCTCTAGCGGTATCGTATTACTAGTGTACCAGTACAGAGACCTAGCGAAAACGCTATATTAGTGTCCGCCGGTTACCCACTGATCGCGCCACCGCAACCTTGACCAAGAAGGAACGTTCACCCTCCTACGCCGAACCGTCGAAACTCAAGACGGCGCGGGATGGCGAGACGCTGACGAGTCTCATCGGGTAGCGGGTAGACCTGATCTGGTCAACGCAGGCACGCGCGCCTCAGGGCCTTCACGTCGCCGATCGAAGTTGATCGCGAAGAAGGTCGGCGACCGCTGCGAGCTGCAGCCCGAGATCACCGGGAATGGAGACGTGTTCGGGCAAGACCTTCGGCCACAACGCGGTAACGCCGTTGATGTGCTTCATCCGCATAGGCCATCCCCACTCGCAGCCAACGAAGCACAGGACACCCCGAATCTCCACATCCGCAAAGCCCTCACCCAAAACAGCTCATACTACATCAATCTGTCCCAGCACTCCCTCAACGACCTTGGTGCGATCGCGACCATTGACATAGAGGCGCTCGTCGGGACGGAATACCCCGCCGACATTCCTGACCTCAATCTTGCCCGTGTACTTCTTGGCGTCGATCACGAACACGCCCGAGGGGCCAACGACAATGTGATCGATGTTCGCCCGGCTGCCCGGCACGAGCCGGTCGTGGAGCACTTCGATACTGGAGGTCTCGGCGAGCACCTCGGCGACCCGACGCTCGCCCTCGGCTCCGACCTTCCACGCTCCCGTGGGCTGCGATTCAGGCGTGATCTCTGGCCTCGGAGTAAACGCCGACACGACACGACCAAGCACCGGCCGTTGGGCTTTGATCGTTTCGCGCCATTCGGCGTCCTTGGCCACCCTCAGTTCCTTCTTCGCCAGTTCCCGAGCGGATCGTTTCTCGCACTCACGTTGCGCAGACGCGCCAGCGGGGTCGGTAACAGGAGCCAGCTCGGGTTCGGTCCCGGGTGCCAGCTCGGGCTCGGTAAGAGGAGCCACCTCGGGTTCGGTCGCGGGTGCAGCCATAAGATCTCTCTGTAGCGCATCGGGTGCCGCCCACGGGTTCGTCGTGGGAGTCCCCGTCGACGTACTCACAGCCCTGCCGGCGAAGCAGTCCACGCACCGCACCACCTTGTCGGTCGCGAACCAGTACGCGGAAACTCCGGCCGCTAGCGGTGTGCCACAGCCGGCGCATCCACCATCGCGCCTGAGCTTCATAAGTTTGCCCACGATTCGTTACTCCGCTCTTTGAGGTTTCACGCCCGGCGATGTCCGCGAAGGGTATGCGTCATCGCGCTCCACGAGCGCTGGCGCCTTCGCGAGCAGAGACATTCACCGGGCGATGCGACTTGGAATCGGGGGCATCGGAATGGGTCGGAACAATCCGTCGGTCGAGCGCCCCTTGCAATTGCGCGGCCGGAACCTGTTCGGCTTCGCGCTCATAAAATGCGCGTGCCACAACCGTGCGCGAATCGAGGGCGTAGATGCCCCCTCCGCCGGGTTACCCGAGGGCCCCCGCGTCCTCTGCGTCCTCTGTCAAGTCCTCAGCTGAAACGCCAGGGGACGTTCTCGTGCCATCTGCGTGCCACAACGGAGCGAGACTCCCCAATATTGGGCGGACGGGGCAACACGAGGAAACATCGCTTGACCAGGCAAAACGCTCGTTTCCCCTGGTCGCCAAAACGTGAAAAAGCGATTTCCCAAGCTGAGAACGCGGGTTCGATTCCCGTCACCCGCTCCAAAGCTTCCCCTGGCAGAGCTTGTTTTCGCTGCTGGCGAGCCCGTGAGGTCGCCATCGCGAACGGCCTGAGGCATGATTGGCATGCCAACCTCTTCTGATCCGCGATTCTCGACCACAGTTCGATCGTCCCGCGGATCGGGACGTCCTCGAGAAGGCGAAGGAGTCGAGCGTTTCTGGACGAGGAAATGCCTTCGTTAAAAAGCTGATCGACGGTTACTGGACCGTGGAGTCCGCCTGGATTGCGGACGACGAGACGACTTGGGTAAAACTCGACTTGAACCTGGGTGCCCTCGGCGACAGTGCTACGACGTCAGAGTTGGCTGTGTTGGGGTCTGCCATCTGACGTCGCGTGAGGTCGTATCGTCAACCGTGACCGCCGAACCATCGAGGCTGTCGTGGCTCAAGGCCGGGATTGCGCTGTTGAGGGCATCTTCCGAACGCCGATAGAACAGTAATTGCGGGTGGCGCTGCGCGTTGAACGCGTGGTTGGCCACGCGATTTCGGCGGACAAGGAGATTCGCGACGACGTTCTCTTGATGCTACCGGCTGTCGAGGGCGCTTTCGACGGGACGCATCGATGGGTCACTGACACGACAGTTCGCATCCCTCACCGACGAACGCCGAAACTACGTGCACAGGCTTCTTGAAGACCTATCGGCCACGGTCGAGATGCTTCACCCGAGAGAGTTGGTGCCGTCCGTGAGCGCCATTGCCGCTCTCACGTCCGTGAACTTCCTCACTGCCGAAGCCATTGGCGTCTCGATGATTCTCGAAGCTCCGATCCTCGTCTCGATGCACTCGGCGTTGGTGAATCGCGCCGCAGCCCTGGCCAGCGTTGAGTGCCTCGCCCTGACAAGACCGTGAAGGTGTCAGTGCTCGCGCGAGTCAGGATGCGATGGCGCCGCGGCCGCTTGTTGGTCATCTGTCGCACGCTGTCCCCGTGCCCACAAGGTGCCTAGAACAACGACGAGTAGGGCCGTCGACGCCGTGATGAGC
>JAYTKG010000677.1:0-13734 GCA_043730435.1 Acidimicrobiia bacterium
GCGCCGATCAAGCTGATGACCGTCACGACGCTCAATGCCAACGGTCCGACATATGAAAACATTTCGATCACGGCCAAGATCGCAGCCGACTTCATTAACGCGAACGGCGGCATCAACGGTCGCCCGCTCGAGGTCCAGGTCTGCGACGAGCAGTTCGACCCAGCGGTCGCCGCCACGTGTGCCCGTAAGGCCGTCGAGGACGGCGTGGTCTCCGTCGTTGGATCGTTCACGTACTTCGCTGAAGCGATCGTGCCGGTTATTGCCGCGTCGGACATCACCTGGTTCGGTGCTTGTTGTGCGATCTCGCCGTCGGAACTGACCGACCCGCACTCGTTCAACCTGGGCAACCAGCCGATGTACGGCGTCGGCGAAGTCAAGCGGGCGGTCGAGGACGGCTGCGAGAACATCAACGCCGTGATCGCAGAAGGTGCCGACGCAATCTTCCGTCTGCCGATGGAGAACGCAATGAAGGCATACGGGCGAACGTTCGGAGATGTCATCATCACGCCAACGATCTCGCAGGATTACTCGGCCGAAGTCGCTAGGGCCACGACCAAAGCCGATTGCATCGTGGTCGTCATGTCAGAGACGCCGTTCCTCACGTGGAACACGGCCCTCCAGCAGGCCGACACGACAGTCAAGCAGTACGGCAACCAGGGCAACCTGAACGCGATCTCAGCCAAGGGCGCCGAGAAGGTCACCAACGGCAACATCATCTCTGGTATGTACCCCGACATCTCGACCGCACCGTGGGACGATTACCGGGCAACGCTCGACTCGAACAAGATCGACCAGGTGGCCAACGACTTCAACAGCCTCGGTGGCATGGGTACATGGGCCGCGTACATCGCGTTCGCCAAGATCGCTTCGACGATCGACGGTGATATCACGGCTAAGTCGTTCTACGATGCCGCCAGCAAGACCAATGCGCTCGATCTGGGCGGCATGGTGCCCGTGATCGACTTCACGAAAGAATGGACCGACGGGCTTCCGGGCTACACACGTCTGTTTAACCGCAGCGTCGTGTTCAGCAAGCTGGACAACGGGAAGGTTGTGGCTGACACCAACGAATTCGTTGATGTCAGCGATCTGGCCCTCGGCGTCAAGCAAGGCTAATCCATAACGGCACGAGCCCGGCACTGTCGACCAACCGTCGACAGTGCCGGGCTCGTTCGCTTTTCAGCTCACGGAGCGCTCACCGGTATCCCAATAGCGGGCCCGCATTGCCTTCTTGTCGAGCTTGCCGACTGGGGTCAGTGGAAGCGATTCAACGTAGTCGATCGTCTTTGGTGATTGCTGCGAGCCCTTTGCCTGCTTGACCAGGTCTTGCAGCTGGTGAGTCAACGCATCGGATGGCCGCTGACCTTGCTGCAGCACGACGATGGCCTTCACCGCCTCACCCCACTTCGGGTCCGGAACGCCGATGACCATCACGGTGTTGACGGCCGGATGCTGACTGATTACATCCTCCACTTCGCGAGGGAAAACGTTGAACCCACCGGTGATCACCATGTCCTTGGTTCGATCGACAATGTAGAGGAAGCCCTCGTCATCGAATCGCCCGACGTCGCCGGTATGCAGCCAGCCGCCCGACAAAGCCTGCGCGGTCTCGGCCGTCAGATCCTTGTAGCCGTCCATCACGAGCGGGCCACGCACGCAGATCTCCCCTGACTCGCCCGGCCCGACTGGGTGGTTGTCGTCGTCGAGCAGCGTGACGTGCATCCACGGTACGGGCTTTCCGCACGATGCCAGACGCTCGGGGGTGGACAGGTCGTGCTCGGCCTTCTTAAGGTGGGTGATCACCATCGGCGCCTCGGTCTGGCCGAAGAACTGGAAGAAGATTGGCCCCCACTGCTCGATCGCCTCGGCGAGCTTGGCCGGACTCATCGGCGACGCGCCATAAAAGATCGTCTCCATCGACGACATGTCAGCTGTTCGGTATCGGGGGTGACCCTGCAGTGCGTACAGCATCACCGGCACGAGCATGCAGCAGGTGATGCTGTGCTGCTCAACGAGGTCAAAGAACCCGTCGGGGCTGAACGATTCCATCACATAGAACGCGCCGCCAGACAGGAGCACTGGTGTCACCAATGTCAGAGCGGCGTGCGACAGTGGTGTGGGCACCGCCACCCTGATCTCCTTCGGGAACTCCCACTCCGCCATCTGGATCCAGGTCATCGACTGCCAGACGCGATGACTCATGAGCACACCCTTCGGGCGTCCCGTGGTGCCGCCGGTATAGACGACGGTGCACAGCCCGTCGAGATGCACATCCGGCCGCACGAGCGGGCCCGGCTGGAAAGAATCGGCGAGTGCCAGGTAATCATGACCCGCGTCATTCGGACCGAATCCGAGCAGCACCAGGTTCGGAAACTGCTCGCGGAGCTCTCGAGCGCGTTCAGTGAAGTGGACCGTGTCGAATACTAAGCAGTTGATCTCGGCGTCGTTCACCGCGTAGGCGTGGTCGCCGAGCGAGGCCATTGGGTGAAGCGGCGTCAGGATGCACCCGTTCACCAGCGAGGCGAAAACGTTGAGGAGTACCTCCGGTCGGTTCTTCGACAGAATCGCCAGACGGCTGCCCTGTCGCACACCGACCGAGTTCATCGCCTGCACCATTTGGCTGGTGCGTCGGCGCGCGTCGGAGTAACTGAGCACGCTGTCGCCGGTGAAGACACACGGGTCGCCGTCGCGATCCGTGAGCGCCCGGATGACGAGATCGGGCAGCAACGGCTGCTCGTGGAGAATTGAAGTCATGTGTTGCCGCCGCTCAGTCGATGACTTGACTGAGGACGAGGGCAATGAGGCCGAGCGCGGACAACGCCATCACTATTCCTGCCAACCCATCACCAGCAATAGAGCGCTTGTCGACCAAATCAGGCTTGGGTGGCGTGACGTCCTGATCCTTAATCTGATAAGTCATTTTAGGAAACCCCCGTTCGAAGAATGTTCGGACTTAGCCTACGTTAAGGTGACGCTGAACAGGAACCCGGTGGTGCCGCAGCCCTAGGCTGCTGCGGCGACGGCACCTTCCCGGCCGGTGGGTGGTAGCGGTAAGGGCGATGTACATGTCAGACACAAGCGTGCTTGGGGAAAGTACGAAAGATCATGAGGGGAAACTGTGAGTGGATCGATAGGCGAGGTGCTCTGGACACCGCGTCTCGACGGCACAACAGCGATCGAGCGCTTCGGTGCCGCTCACGGCTACGCGAATTACGACGCCCTGTGGAAGTGGTCGGTCACCGACCTCGACGGGTTCTGGGCTGCTGTGTGGGACTGGTTCGGTGTGATTGGCAGCTACGACCGCGTCCTGTCGTCGAACGAGATGCCCGGCGCCCGGTGGTTCGAGGGTGCAACCCTGAATTACGCCGAGCACGTTCTGCGTGAAAGCGGTGGGATCATTGGACGTTCGCAGACCCGCGACCGGGTCGAGCTCACGGCAGACGAACTGCGCCGCCAGGTCGGTGCGTGTCGCGCTGGACTGAAGCGGCACGGCGTCGGCATTGGCGACCGCGTCGTTGCCTACCTGCCGAACATCCCCGAGACTATCGTTGCATTCCTCGCCACCGCCAGCCTTGGGGCTATCTGGTCGTCCGCTGCCCCCGAGTTCGGGCCACAAGCGGTGATCGACCGCTTCGGCCAGATCGAGCCGAAGGTGCTCTTCACGGTGGACGGGTACGTCTACGACGACGAACCAATCGACCGCTCGGTCGAGGCGGCTGCGATTGCCGCTGGGCTGCCAACGGTCGAACATGTCGTCACCGTGCCGTATCTGGGTTCGGTGGGCAACTGGGCCGAGCTGGTCGCCGAGCCCGGCTCGCTCGATTTCGCCCGCGTGGCCGCCGATCACCCGTTGCACGTTCTGTACAGCTCGGGCACGACGGGTCTGCCCAAGGCGATTGTGCACAGCCACACCGGAATTCTTCTCGAGCATCTGAAAATGCTGACCTTCCACATCGACCTCACTCCCGCAGATCGGCTCCTGTGGTTCACGACCACGGGCTGGATGATGTGGAACGTCCTGGTGTCAGGCTTACTCACGGGAGCGACGATCGTTACCTTCGACGGTGACCCCGGGGCCGGTGAGATGAGCGCCATATGGCGGGTCGTCGCCGAAGAAGAAGTCTCGTGGTTCGGCACGTCAGCTCCGTTCATCCTGCAGTGCCGCCGCCGCGGGATCACACCGGGGAAAGCGTTCGATCTTTCTGCGCTCCGTGCCATTGGCTCGACGGGTGCACCGCTGCCGGCTGATGGGTTTCGCTGGGTGTACGACCACGTCAAGAGCGATGTGTTGTTGTCATCCACCAGTGGGGGAACCGACATTTGCTCCGCGTTCGTCGGCGGTAACCCGACATCGCCCGTGCGGGCCGGCGAGATAAGTGTTCGCTACCTCGGCGCGGCGGTGGATTCGATTGACGGCGAATTGGTCGTCACCCAGCCGATGCCGTCGATGCCAGTCGGGTTTTGGGGCGATGCTGACGGTTCGCGCTATCGCGACGCCTACTTCGTGGAACGCCCGGGTGCGTGGACTCACGGTGACCTCATCGAGTTCACCAAGTCTGGCGGGCTGATCATCAGCGGTCGCTCTGACGCCACGCTCAATCGAGGCGGGGTGCGCATCGGCACCTCCGAGATCTATCGAGTTATCGAGGGCCTACCAGGAGTGACCAACTCGCTGGTCGTGCACCACGAGGACGGCGACCGGCTGATCCTGTTCGTCACCGTCGAGGATCTGGCTGCCGACCGCGACATTCCAACCGAGGCGAAGCAGGCGCTCAGACGCCAGCTCTCGCCGCGCCACGCGCCCAACGAGGTCTATGTCGTCGCCGCCATCCCCACCACGGTGTCGGGCAAAAAGCTGGAAGTGCCGGTGAAGAAAATCCTCGCCGGAGCCGACCCTGACTCGGTGATGAGTCGCGGTGAGCTGCGTGACCCAACAGCGCTCGACATATTTGCCGAGGTCGCTTCGTTGCGGAATCGCCGATTGCGTTGGGACCAGGCATCCCGTGCATTCGCAGGCGAGGGCGAAGCGCCGCGTCGTGTGTCACCACGGCGTGAGGAGCTGCTCGAGATCGCTGCAGAGATGTTCGCGCAACAGGGCTTCGCTGGAGTCACCGTCGACAACCTCGGTGCCGCGGCCGGCGTGTCCGGGCCAGCGCTTTACCACCACTTTGCCAGCAAAGAGGCTGTGCTCGGCGAGATGCTCGTCGGCACCAGCCACCACTTGCTCGCCGGCGCCCGGGAACTGCAGGAGTCACTGCCGGCCGACGAGCTGCTCACCGAGCTGATCGCGACTCACGTTGACTTCGCCGTCGATCACCGGGCGCTCATCTCCGTCGAGTATCGCGACCTGAACAACGCAAGCCCCGAAGATCAGGAACGCGTGCGACTGTTCCAAGGCCGCTACGTGGAGATCTGGGTCGATGCACTCGTCCATCATCGGCCCGGCCTGACTCGGATGGCCGGGCGCCCGGCCGTGTACGCGGTACTCGGTCTGATCAACTCGACCCCATTTAGTCCGCGCACGCCCACAGCCGAGATGGTGTGCCTGCTGCGAGGTATGGCCGCCGCTTCCCTCGGCGCCGTCGGCGGCGCGTAGGAGCTCGGACTACCAGGTCGGCGCGTAGGGTGCGCCGGAATGGACGGGCCCCTTGGCCGAGTGTCGCTTGAGCTCGAAACGGCCCAGCTGATTACGGTGGACCTCGTCCGGGCCATCAGCTAGTCGGAGCAACCGTGCCGTGGCGTACATCGCGGCGAGACCGAAGTCGTTGCTCGTTCCTGCGCCGCCGAACGACTGAATGGCCCAGTCGACCACCTGGCAGGCCATCTGCGGGGCAGCGATCTTGATCATCGCAATTTCGCGACGGGCCTCTTTGTTGCCGACAGTGTCCATCAGGTATGCCGTCTTCAGCGTGAGGAGGCGGCACTGCTCGATCGCGATGCGAGCCTCGGCGATCCGTTCGAGCGTGACGCTCTGGGTGGCGATCGGCTGGCCGAACGCAACACGGTGCTCAGTGCGTCGACACATCAGCTCGAGTGCCCGCTCGGCCAGGCCAATGAGCCTCATGCAATGATGGATGCGCCCCGGTCCCAGGCGACCCTGTGCTATTTCGAATCCGCGACCCTCGCCGAGCAGGACGCTCGCGGCAGGCACGCGCACATCGGTGAACTGCACCTCAGAGGCACGGTCGGGCATGCCATAGAAATTGAACACAGGTAAAGGACGAAGGACCTCGACACCGGGGGTGTCTCGCGGAATCAGGATCATCGATTGTTGGCGATGCCGATCCTCGTTCGCGGGATCGGACTTACCCATGAAAATGATCACCTCGCAGTGCGGGTGCGTGGCATTGGTCGTGTACCACTTGCGCCCGTTGATCACGTACTCGTCGCCGTCACGCGTGATCGAGCTCTCAATATTGGTCGCGTCGCTCGACGCGACAGCGGGCTCGGTCATCGCGAATGCCGACCGAATCTCACCGGCAAGCAGGGGGCGGAGCCAACGCTCCCGCTGCTCGGGCGTGCCGTAGCGCACCAGGGTCTCCATGTTGCCCGTGTCCGGAGCCGAGCAGTTGAACACCTCGGGCGCAAGGTGTGAACGTCCCATCACCTCGCATAGGGTTGCGTACTCAAGGTTCGTCAGGCCATGGCCGAACTCGCTGTCGGGGAGGAACAGGTTCCACAATCCGGCAGCGCGAGCGAGCGGTTTCAGCTCCTCGACCACCGGCCACACTGCCCAGGGGCCGAGGTCCATTGATTCGCGAAAGAAGCGGTTCTCGTTGGGGTAAATGTGCTCGTCCATGAACGCCTCGAGGCGCTCGCGCACCTCAAGTGTCTTTGCATTCTCTCCAAGATCCATGGAGTTTTAACCTAGTGCAGGGTTCCAACCCCGCCCCCATCTGTCACATCTGCCGTGCGTGCACCCGTTTTTGAAGATGCGCGCTCGGTAGCGCCAGGAGCTACTCAGCGCACGCCATGGCGCTTCAAGAAGGCTATTTGGCGAGCAGCAGGACGTCAGCTGGGACTTCGATCGCGTCGATGTCGAGCGCTGGGCCGTTGCGGAAAACGGACTCGAGGAACTGCACCGCAAAAGTGTTGGTCAGTTCTTTGGCTCGGTCGATCGGCATATCATCCGGCGAACACCCCTCTACCGCCAGCGGTTCGATGGTCTCAACGATCAGCGGTAACACGTCCGGCAGGGACGGCAGGAACTCCTGGTAGTCACAAATGTCGGTGAAACTTTGGTGCTCGGCGGCGACGAGTTCAATTCGATAGAGGACCGAAGAGCTGATGTGCTCCCATGCTCGGGTGACGTTCGGGTCAACCGGTGTCGTCTTGTCGTCGGTGCCGACAATCAACATCGTCGGAATCGTGATCGCGCAAGATCGGCATCGCTGAGCAGCCGCCCGTCTCCGGCCCCACTGGCCGGTGCCAACGCGATGATTGCGTCGAATCGCAAATCGGCCGCAATCGTTCCCAAACTGTTCGTATATCCAGACGCTGCGGCGAGGGTGGTAAACCCGCCGAATGAATGGCCCGTGACCGCGATCCGCTCGGGGTCGACGAGAGCGGCGAACGCACCAGCTTCGGCATCGGCGGGATCGACCATGGCGTCGATGACCACCTTGACGTCGTTGGGACGGTTGAATGCAGTGACATCGAACTCCGTGCCGCCACCAGCAATCCGGTCTGTCGCGGTGTTCCCGGTGTGGTCGGGAGCGACGACGATGTAGCCATGACTGGCGATCATCTCGGTGTAATACGAAGCCACATAGCGAATTCCGCCACTGCCGTGGGAGTACACCACCAGCGGGTACGGACCATCCGCTGCAACATCAGCGGGTGTCGCCGAAATCGCGGCAGGAGAACGATAGAAGCTGCCAGGAATCAAGGTGTATTCATGAAGAGTCCCCTCGACGCCTGGCGCGAGCGGAAACCAGACATCAACAGTCAAGGGTCGATTGCGGGTCGCGTCGGTAATGGTGATGGTCTGGACTCCCACCGCGTACGGGCCGGGCTTGACCATTTCGAGCGGTGCCTTCGCATCCGGCAACGCCGTCTCTGGCGTCGTCACTGGCGGCAACGATGACTCGACGTCTGACGGTTCGGTTACGGCCGATGTGTTCTCTACCGTCTGCGCCGAGCTGGCCGCCGGTACCGTCGCAGCCGGCTGACTCCTTCCATCAGAGCTGCAAGCAGCGAACAAACGGAAACGGTGACAGCAAGGGGACAAAAGATACGCCGAGTCATGGTTGGCATGATACGGACCCGATGCAACGCATCGGATCGTCGGTGTGCAGAATTCGAGTACGGCCATTCCGTCCAGCGGCGGCTTAGGCCCAGCCACCCGCATACGACGTGAATTGGCCAGTGGTGAACCGGCTGGTTCCGTCGACGTACGGGGCGCAGAAATGGGCAAACTCCTGCATGGTGCCCAGCCGTCCAAGCGGCACCTGGCCCTCAATTTTGACTCGCACATCGGGGTTGTCGGCTCCGCTGGCCCGGCGGAACTCGGGGAAGTCCATGAAGTTCGTGCCAACCGCGTTGACCTGAACCCTATTGCGGGCCACCTCACCAGCGACGTTGCGCACCAGGTGGGTCGCGCCGGCCCGAGCCGATGAGTACAACGGGGCGCCAGGCGTTGCCCGCGCCGCACTAGCGCTGGTAATCACCAGCACCTGTCCGTCCCCTTGCGCAATCATCGGGACGAGCACCGACCGCATGAATTCGTAGGGCGCGACCATGCACCCCTCCATCACCGTGCGGTAATCATCCACGGAGGAGTTCATGAATCGGCCGGTGACAATCTGTCCGGTGAAAGCTGTCGCCGAGTCGATCCGCCCGAAACGGGCTAAGGCGCTGTCAACAAGGCGTTGTGCGGCGCCGGGAACTGCAAGATCTCGGCTTCCCGTGACCACCTCGACGGCGGCTCCAGCCGCCTCAAGGTCGGCAACGAGGGATTGGTTCGGATCGCCAAGTACGAGGTCATGGCCCCGTGCGGCAAGCAGGCGGGCCAGGTCGGGTCCAACGTAGAACCCGGCCCCAGCGATTACAGCAACGCGACGTTCGGTCATCACCTCACCTTATGTTGTCCCAACGAACGCGACGTAGGTCAGCAACGGGACGACAGAACGTTTCCCTTCGTCAGTCTGCGTGTCGAGCGATGTTGTCCGCGATCATTGACGCGATCTCGTTGGCGCTGTAGCCAAGTTCGCGCAGCACCTCGTCGGTGTTCGCGCCGTGCTCGGGGCTGTCGGACGCAGGAGCCAGCCTCTGGCCCCCGAATCGGGCCGGTGGCTTCACCCGGCGCATCGCCCCGAGTTGCGGATGATCGGCAACGTCAACGCTGTCGTTGGCCGCGTACTGGGGATGGGCAAACACGTCGCCGAAGTCAAGCAAACGCGCGGCAGGCACATCATTCTCATGAAGCCGGGCGAGAAGATCGTCTGTTGTGAAGGTAATCATCGTCGCCTTCAGTTCGGTCCGGAACGCATCGATGTTGCGGATGAGCTTCTCCATCGAATTGAAACGCTCGTCGGCGAACAGATCGAGGCGCTCAATAGCACTCAACAGCCCGACCTGCTGGGCCGGTGTCGCCGCAGAGACTGTGACACGCCATCGGCCGTTTCGGTGACGTCGTAGAGTATTGAGTTCAGCGGTGGCAAATGGGTGACATCGTCGTCAAGCAGTGTGTGATGCATGAAGCCGTCGGGAAACAGGAAATACAGCCCGGCGTCCATCATCGAGAGATCAATGTGTTGCCCCTTTCCGGTTCGCTCGCGAACATACAGCGCGGTGGTCACGGCCTGACAGATCGTGTAGGCGGTGATTTTGTCGCACATCAATGTGCGAATGAATTCGGGCGATCCCCTGCCCTCGCCTTGCACCGCGGCCATTCCTGTTTGGGCCTGGATGATTGGGTCATAGGCCGGGGCGTCGCGCTGTGGGCCATCCGTGCCGAAACCGGAGACGGCGCCGTAGATAAGCCGAGTGTTGCGGGCGCGCAGGTTCTCGCTGCCGAGGCCCAAGCCATCCATTACACCGGGCCGGTAGTTAGTCAGCACAATGTCGCATTGATCCGCAAGTTTCTCAATCACCGCTCGACCTCGATCGGTTTTCAAGTCGACGCGCAGCGAACGCTTGCCCCGATTACAACTCGCGAATAACGCCGAGACACCACCCTTGCTCGACCCGATATAGCGCATTGGGTCGCCAGCGTCGAGCGGTTCCACCTTGATGACCTCCGCACCCTGCTCCGCGAGCATCATCGCGGCGAACGACGCCGTGATCATCGTCGAGAATTCGAGTATGCGTATTCCGTCCAGTGGTTTCATGCTGCCCCCATCCGCCAACAGTAGTGCTCAAAAAAGGCCGGTCGCTCCAACAGCGGTAGGTGCTGTCGACGGATCTACGCTCGTCACATGACGGCCCGGCAGCACGTGTTCCCCCAGGCAGGCGACGACCTCGCCGCGATCGCCGCGCGCGAACTTCCGGGAATCGACAGCGCCGAACAGCAACTGGTGTCGTGGAACCTGCATCTGGCGGCGCGCCGCAGCGTTGGATTGCTACCCAGCGACATCGTCTTCACCGAACCGCCCCCGCCGAAATGAGTGCGACGATCACCCGCGCCAGCGTCGTTGGCGGCCACGACGGCCGGGCCGAAATCGAGGTCGAGCTCACCTACGACAACGGCGGCACGTCATCGATCTCACTCGACGAAGAGGCGTGTACCGCCTCACTCGACCGCGCCGGTATCGGCTCGCTCGATGAACTCATTGGACAACCGTGGAGCATCGTGCTCCCGGCGCTCAAACAACAGGGAAATGCACATGCTCGATCTCGTCATCCGTAACGGTTTGATTGTTGATGGTTCAGGACTGCCCGGCCAGGCATGGCGACGTGTCGATTCAGGGCGGCAAGGTGGTCGCCGTTGGCGGAAGGGCCAGCGATGCCCACCGCGAACTCGACACCACCGGCCGCGTTGTTGCACCCGGGTTCATCGATCCGCACACCCACTACGACGCGCAGTTGTGCTTTGACCCGTACGCGTTTCCAGCCATCGAACACGGCGTCACCACCGTCGTACCAGGCAACTGCTCGTTGTCACTGGCGCCGCTACGCCCCGACCATCGGGACACGTTCAGCCGCATGTTTCGACTGATCGAGGAGATGCCTGCGGCGGCCTTCGATGCCGGGGTCGATTGGCGCTGGGGCGAGGGTTTCGGCGGTTGGCTCGATGCCCTCGTTGGCAACATTGCGCTCAACGTTGCGCCGCTCGTTGGCCACTCGGTTATCCGCATGTATGTGATGGGTGCCGACGCACATAGCAGAGCAGCGACGCGGGACGAGATCCGCGCAATGTGCGATCTGCTGCGGGTCTGCCTTGATGCTGGCGCCGTTGGATTGAGTACCAGCTTTGTCGACATCGACGAGCATTATCGCCCGGTTCCGAGCCGCTGGGCAGCACCTGGCGAACTCGACGCATTGTCCGGCGTGCTCGGCGAGCGCGACGCTGTTCTGCAAATTGTCCACGAGTTTTATGACACAGAACTGACCATCGCTCGCATCGAGCAACTAGCAGAGCTCTCGCTGCGCCACGGCATCACCACTACCCTGTCGCCGTTGTTCCAGTCCGACGCCAGCCCCCGAGGACTCACCCGAGTGATGGCCGCGGTCGAGGCCGCCCGAGCCCGCGGCGCCGCCGTATGGCCGCAGGTACAAACGCGACCGATCGACATCAGCTTCACCCTCGACCAGCGCAGCCTGATGCTGCTGACGATGCCTTCGTGGTGGAAGGTTGCCTCGATCAGCGATCACGCCGAGAAGTTCGCGGCCGTCACTGCCCAGCGCGACGAGTTGGTCGCCGAGATGAACGGGCTGGCGCGCCGGCCAGCCGGTGGATTGGGAACCGGTGGAGGTCGAGGTGCCGGGGGCCTCGTGGTCCGCGCTGTGGTCCGCGACCACAACAACGACCTGATCGGCCGCAGCATCGATGACATCGCGACCGAGCGCGGCACCAGCCATGGTGACACCGTCGTAGACCTAGCACTGGACGAAAACCTCGGCACCTGGTTCATCCGTGAGTCCACGGGCCACAACAACTCCGAGATTGTCGGCGAGTTACTGGCCCACCCGTTGGTCCACGTCGGGGCATCAGACGGCGGCGCACACGTCGGGTCATTCTCCACCTTCGGCGACACCGGATTCCTCTTCTCCGAATTCGTGCGTGGCACCAAATCACTCAGCCTCGAAGCCGCCGTCAAGAAGATCACGCTCGACCCGGCGACGATCTGGGGTCTCAAAGGCCGTGGAATGTTGACGGCCGGAAATGCTGCCGATGTGGTGGTGTTCGATGCCGAAAACATCGGGCGCGGCCCGGAGATCGCGTCGACCGACTTCCCCGGCGGTGGGGTGCGCTGGATCCGCCATCAAGAAGGCATCGACGCGGTAATCGTCAATGGTGAGCTCACCTGGAGCGCCTCGGACGGGTACGTAGCCGACGCTCGCGCCGGCCAGATCGCCACCCGTCAATGACCGATCTACCAGCGGGCTGCCGGTCACTTGTAGCCAACGTGGTCGTTTAGCTCTGGTCCACGGTGACGTTGCGGGCTCGGCTGCCGACAGAGATCCCCATCACGTCCTACCAGGAGCAATCGAGATGACAATTGGCGTTCTCAGACTGGACGATCGTGTTGCCTGAGATAAGGATGTCAGCCACGTTGGGATCATCGGCGATGTTGATCCCCTGGCGACCGTTCTCATCGAAGGTGTTCCCGGTAACCGTCACGTCGCTGACGATTCCGATCACGACCATGCCGAGATGATTGTTCGCAGCCATCCGGTTGCCCCTGACGATGACGCCTTCGATGTGGTTGCCGACCCCACCCTCATCGTTCATCGCCAAGATCAAGCCCGATCGTTCAGTTGATCCTGTGAGGGTATTGCCCTCGATGACGAGATCGCTGGGTTTAGACCGTGATCTCAGCCCGTGCCGCGACTTGGGTTTGAGGTTGGGTCAATCCCGGTAGCAGGCGGTAGACGATGGCGGCGGCGATTAGGGCGACGCAACTGGCAACCACCGAAGCGGTGTGGCTGCCGGACATAAAGGCTCGGCGTGCCGCATCGGCATAGGCCTGCCCGGCGTCGCCGCCGAGTTGGTTGCCAACCCTGATGGCGGCTGACACGCTGCGCGACGCTTCGAACCGTTGAGCGGCCGGGATGACGTCCAGACTCGGTCGCAGGTGCGAAGTGAACCGCGACGCGGCAACACTTCCCAGCACTGCAACTCCCAGGGCTCCGCCGAGTTCGCGAGTGGTGTCGTTCATTGCCGAGCCAACCCCGGCTTTGCGTAGGGGTACAGCCGACATGATCGACGTGGTCATCGGGGAGACAATGTTGGCCATGCCGGCCGACATCAGAATCATCGGCAACACGATGATGGCGTATGGCGTGGTGATGTCCACCAACGACATACCAACCTGAGCGATGGCTACGCAGAGCAGCCCGCCGGCCACGACCTTGTTGGCGCCAAATCGCGCGACCAGCTTCGGCGAACGGGGGCCGACCAGAATGACGGTGATAGCAAACGGCACCTGCATCAAGCCCGATTGGAAGGCCGAGTAACCGTGCACCGATTGAAAGTATTGGGCCATCAGGAAGAAGGTGCCGAACATGGCGAAATAGACCAGCCCGATGCCGCCGGCAGCGACGCTGAATCGACGGTTTTGGAACAACTCC
>JAYTKG010000678.1:0-3135 GCA_043730435.1 Acidimicrobiia bacterium
GGTTCAGTTTCTCGAAGCCGAGCGACACGATGTTTCCGCCGTCGAGGGGAAGAATCGGGATGAGATTAGCCAAGCCCAAAATGGGACCGAACCAAAGCACAATGCCCCGATTGCCCAGCCGCATTGAATCGAACGACGTGAGATTGGCGCCCATGATCAACAGCGCGGCGAACCCCGTCACGATCTCGGTCACTGGGCCGGCAGCGCTCACAATGGCGAGCCTGGCTTTGGTGATGGCGGCCGGTGGGCGAAACATGGCGTAGCCGACCAGGAAGTCGAGCGAGATCGCAACGTCGGTGCATCCGAAGTGTCGTGCCGCCACGGCATGGCCGAGCTCGTGAACGAGCATGAAGCCGGTGTAGGCGGCAACGGAGAACAGGAATCTGCTCCATCGGAACTCCCCGCCGGAACTCAGCAGGAAGACGGCGACGAAAAGGAACCCTGGTCGGATGCTTATCGGAAAGCCGAGAAGACGAAATCCGGCGCTGCGTGGAGGGGAGCCGAGTGCCATGGAAGGCCCAGCCTAGGGCGGTACTGGGTCTGAAGCGCCGTCGCGAACTAACATCGCTCCCCGTGTCCTACGTCTACGCCTTCGATCACAAGCACCGTCGCCCACCCATGGAGTACAAGGATCTCCTCGGTGGCAAGGGAGCCAACCTCGCTGAGATGACCAGCGTGTTGAAGCTGCCCGTACCTGGTGGCTTCACCATCTCAACCGACGCTTGTCGTGACTTTATGAAGGGTGGCTGGCCGAAGAGCCTCGACGGCGAAATCGCCACCCAGGTCGCCAAGCTGGAAAAGCAGATGGGCCGCAAGCTGGGCGACCCCACCGACCCCTTACTGGTATCGGTGCGCTCGGGCGCCAAGTTCTCCATGCCGGGCATGATGGACACCGTCCTCAACCTCGGTCTGAACGACAAGAGCGTGAAGGGACTCGCAGCTTTGCAGGAGCCCCACTTCGCCTACGACAGCTATCGCCGCTTCATTGCGATGTACGGACGCATCGTGCTCGACGTCGACGGTGAGCATTTTGATCACCTGCTCGAGACGGCCCGCGCCGAGTGCGGTGGCAAGACCGATGCCGACATCCCCACCGCGGCGCTGAAGAAGTTGTGCGAGCAGTACAAGGCCATCGTGAAGGACAAGACCGGCAAGCCCTTCCCGCAGGACCCCATGAAGCAGCTTCGCGGTGCGGTCGAGGCCGTGTTCGCGTCGTGGAATGGTGCCCGTGCCATTGCGTATCGCGTGCGTGAGCGCATCAGCCACGACCTGGGTACCGCTGTCAACGTGCAGGCCATGGTGTTTGGTAATCGTGACGACAACTCGGGCACTGGCGTCGGCTTCACCCGCAACGCGGCCACCGGTGAGAACAAGCCGTACGGTGACTTCCTGGTGAATGCCCAGGGGGAAGACGTCGTTGCCGGTATTCGCAACACGCAGGATCTCGATGAGATGAAGCGCGTGTTCCCGAAGTGCCACGCCGAACTGCTCGATATTTTCGATCGACTTGAGCGTCACTACACCGACATGTGCGACACCGAGTTCACCATTGAGCAGGGCAAGCTGTGGATGCTGCAGACCCGTGTCGGCAAGCGCACTGGCGCGGCTGCGCTCAAGATGGCTGTCGACATGACCAAGGGCAACGGAAAGCGTGGTGCCAGTTGGAAGATCTCGAAGAACGAGGCGCTGCTGCGCATCGGTGAGGATTCCATCGATCAGGTGCTGCATCCGCAGTTCGAGGGCAAGGGCAAGGTGCTCGCCACCGGTCTGGCGGCTTCACCCGGTGCCGCGGTCGGCAAGGTGTACTTCACCGCCGATGACGCGCTCGACGCATCAGACCGTGGTGAGAAAGTCATCCTGGTTCGCAACGAGACCAGCCCCGAAGACGTGCACGGCATGATGGTGGCCGAAGGCATCCTTACCGCCCGCGGCGGTCTGGTCAGCCACGCCGCCGTCGTCGCCCGTGGCTGGGGAACACCAGCCATTGTCGGCGCCGAGAAGGTGAAGATCGACGGCAAGGAGTTCAAGGTCGGCGACATTGTGGTGAAGGAAGGCGACGTCATTTCGCTCGACGGATCTACCGGTGAAGTGGTGCTGGGCGCCATGGTGATGACCGCTGCTGAGCCGCCGGCCGAGTTTGAAATTCTGCTCAGCTGGGCCGACGCCATACGCAAGGGCAAGATGGCCGTGCGAGCCAACGCCGACACCGGCGAAGACGCCACCAACGCCCGCAACTTTGGCGCTGAGGGCATCGGCCTGTGCCGCACTGAGCACATGTTCCTGGCCGAAGATCGCCTGCCCATCGTGCGCAAGATGATCCTGGCTGATTCACCCGAAGAAGAGACCGCTGCGCTCGAAGCGTTGCGCGTGGCTCAGAAGGCCGACTTCAAAGAGATTCTGTTGGCCATGGACGGCCTACCGGTCACGGTACGTTTGCTTGATCCGCCTCTGCATGAGTTCCTGCCGCATGTTTCGGAACTCAAAGTAAAGAAGGCCACCGAGGGACTGAGCAAGGCTGAAGAGAAGCTCATGAAAGCCGCCGAGGATTGGGCAGAAGTGAACCCCATGCTCGGCACCCGCGGCGTACGTCTCGGTGTTGTAAAGCCGGGCCTGTACGCCATGCAGGTCACCGCTCTCATGCAGGCTTCAGCCGAACTTCGGGCCGAGGGCAAGAACCCGATCGTCGAAGTGATGATCCCGCTGACGGTCAACCGTGAAGAACTGGCGCTGGCTCGTGGATGGGCCCAGTCGGCCATCGATGAGTCGTTGAAGGGCATGAAGAACAAGCCCGTCGTGTCCATCGGCACCATGATCGAAACGCCCCGCGCCGCACTGCGGGCCGACGAGATTGCCGAAGAGGCCGACTTCTTCTCGTTCGGTACCAACGACCTCACGCAGATGACGTTCGGGTTCAGCCGTGACGACATCGAGGGCCGGTTGATGGCCCGCTATCTCGCGAAAGGTCTTCTTGTCCGCAATCCGTTCGAATCGATCGACCAACGCGGCGTCGGCGAGCTCGTGCGCATAGGCGTGCAGCGAGGACGGGCGGTGCGTCCCGGTATGTCGATCGGCGTATGCGGTGAGCACGGCGGTGACCCCGACTCCATCCGCTTCTTCCACGACGCCGGTCTGGTC
>JAYTKG010000679.1:0-4314 GCA_043730435.1 Acidimicrobiia bacterium
GGCCCGGAAATGTCTTCGACAGGTGTTCAATGCGCAGCGTTTCCGCCACCGTTTCCTCCCCCCAGGAGGCAGCCGAAGCGAGTATCGCTCGGTGCGTCAAAGGAAAGACTAGCAAACTGTGCTCGGTATCAATAAACTACCCCCACGGCATGGCGCGGATAACGGTCCGTCGTCGTCGTACCTACCAAGGGGGATTGCATGACCAAGTTTCGTTCTCTGCTCGCCGTGCTCGCATGCGGCGCCGTTGTTGCCGCCGGGTGCGGCAGCAGCAAGAGCAGCACAGCAACCACTGTCGCTCCGGCTGGCACGACTGCGGCTCCGGCTGGCACGACTGCGGCTCCGGCTGCAGTCACGACCGCTGCGGCGCCGGCCGCAGATCCGGGCTTCGCAGCAGCGAAGGCCAATGTCGACAAGTTCAGCAAGGCTGACGGCGGCATCGGTGTTACCAAGCCGCTGACAAAGAAGGCAGACAAGAAGTCCTTCGCCTGGCTTGAGTGTGACGTTCCGACGTGCGCTGCCTACCTCACGCCCGGCATCAAGAACGCCACGACGGCGCTCGGCTGGGACCTGAAGATCATTCCCATGAAGAGCACCGACCCGGGTCCTGCCTTCCAGCAGGCCATCGATGCTGGTGTCAACTACATTGCCAGCACCGGCCTGGCCACCGCGCAGTACAAGCCGCAGCTCGAGGCCGCCAAGGCCAAGGGCATCGGCGTGCTGAGCTGCTTTGGTACCGACGACCCCAGTGCGGACAGTGGCCTGTTGATGCAGTGTGGTGACGAGTCCTTCGTCTCCAAGACAGGCCCCCTCATGGCTGACTGGGCCATCGTGGATTCCAAGAGCAAGGCCAACGTACTGGTCGTTACGATTCGTGACTTCCCGGTGCTGGTTGTGGAAGAGGATGCCTACAAGGCGCAGCTTGCCAAGAACTGCAAGGCCTGCACGGTCGACACACTCAACGTCACGCTTGAGGACCTCGTCGGCGGAAAGATTCCCGGTGCTGTTGCATCCAAGCTGCAGGCCAACACGAAGCTGAACTACGTGTTCGCAACCTTCGGTGATCTTCCGGGCGGTGTCACTGCTGCGCTCAAGACTGCCGGCCTCGACAAGCAGGTGAAGGTGTACGGCCAGGACTTCAGCAAGGCCGATCTCGATGAGATCATCGCCGGAACAATGGGCGCATGGTCGGCCGATCCGAAGGGCTATGCCGGTTGGCTGATGGTCGACGCTGCTGCCCGTCTCAGCGTGGGCATGAAGCTCGACGAGGAGCGTGCTGCGGCTGCACTTCCCACGGTCATCGTCAGTGAAGCCAAGTTCGCCACGGAACTGCTGGCCACCAACGCAGACTGGATGCCACCGGGCGCCGAGGCAGCCTTCAAGAAGCTTTGGCTCGTCTGACCCTTACTGGCTGACTCTGGCCAAAAACGATGTGAGGCTGGCCGGTACCGGAGAAATCTCGTGTCGGCCAGCGTCGCGTTTTGGGTACTTACGAGAGAGGTCGTGGGGTACTTACTTGAGCCTGACACCAGATAGTCTCGGGTGATGCCGACCGCCGTGAACTCCTCTGCCTTCACCGCCATTCAGGTCGGTACGATGGCGCTCGACCATCGCCTTGTAGTGCCGCCGCATTCGGGTGGTAGTGGCCGGCTGTTGGAGACTGACGAGCAGTTCGAGCGGCACTGCGCCTACTGGGTCGAGCGTGTGCGCGGCGGTGTGCAGTGGGTCGGCGGCGGTCCCACGTTCGTCCGTAATCCGCTGGTGCCCGGTTTCGAGCCGACCGGTGTCGGCTCTCATGGCCCGGGCTATTTCCGTCACCCGAAATTTGTGGAACGCATGGGGGAGATGCAACGTCGGATCCATGACGCGGGCGGCTACGGCACGGTGCAGTTCGTGCTGCAGGGCGGCATGCCGATCGCTCCGTCGGCCACGCTGTCGGGCTACCTTGATCACCGCGTGCCCCACGCGCTCGATGCTGACGAGGTGTCGTGGCTTGTGCGTGAGTACGGGGAGTCGGCCGCCCTGGCGGCCGAGGCAGGGGCTGATGCGTTGGAGCTGCATGCCAACCATGACGACGTACTGCAATGGTTCATGTCTCCGCTCACCAACCGACGCCAGGATGGCTACGGCGGGTCGTTTGAGAACCGCCGTCGCTTCGTGCGCGAGGTGGTGGAAGCTATGCGGGCGTCTGTGGCCAGGCCCATCACCCTCGGGTTGCGTCTGTGTCTTGATGAAATGATCGAAGGCGGCCACACCATCGAGGGCTGCCAGGAGATCGTGTCGGCATTCACGGCAGACGGCACCCTCGACTACTTCAGCTTCGATGTCGGCGGCAACTGGGGCGCCGTGAGCTACATCCCGCCGGGTACGTACGAAGACGCCGAGTGGGCCGCCCTCGCGGGTGAGGCCAAGCAGGCGACCAGCCTGCCCACGGTGTACGTCGGTCGGGTGTTCGACCTGGCCACAGCGGAACAGGTCCTGGACGCAGGCCACGCCGATCTGGTCGGCATGGCGCGGGGAACCATTGCGGATCCGGCATTGGTCGACAAGAGTCGTCATGGGCTCATCCCGCTTATCCGCCCATGCATGGGCGTCAACGACTGCATCGACCGCCGGGTCGTGGAAGGGCTCGAGTTCGCATGCGCGGCGAACCCCTACACCGGCCGCGAGCATCTTGGCCTGCTCACCGCGACCGCCAATCCGCAGAGGGCGCTGGTGATCGGTGCCGGCCCGGCCGGGCTCGAACTGGCCGGATTGCTAGCCGAGCGTGGGCATGAGGTGGCCGTGTGGGAACGCGGCCAGAACGTCGGCGGGCAGCTTGCGATGGCCGCGACCTTGCGCATGAACGGCCGGTACGGCAAGTGGATCGAATGGCAACAGAGCCGACTGGAACGTCTCGGAGTCACCGTGCGGCTGGGGATCGAAGCGACACCCGACCTTGTCATGGCCCACGGCGCCGATGTCGTTGCGACGGCAACAGGGGCAACGTCCCGACTGCCTGATGCGACCGGACTCGATCTGCCTCACGTAGCCACGGTCACTCAAGTGCTGACGGGTGAGGCCAAGCTCGGCCACCGGGTACTGGTCGTGAGTGAGGATGATCGGGTGGCGCCGCTGTCTGTCGCCGATCATCTGAGCGGGCTTGGCCACAAGGTCACGGTTAGTTATCGATCCACGGCGCCGTCGCCCCTTGTCGGCAAGTACACCGTCGGTGCGATCTTGAGTCGTCTCGATAGTGAAGGGGTGGAGCTCATCGCCATGGCTCGCCTTGTTGCTGTCGATACCGAAGGCGTCACATTTGCCAACGCCTACAGCGACCGTCGCTGGCGGCGGACGGGTTTCGATTCCGTTGTGCTGGCCTGCGGCGCCGTTGGCGATGACTCGCTCTATCAGTCATTGAGAAGTGTGCACACCAATGTGCACCTGCTCGGTGATGCCTACGCCCCGCGTCGAGTCGTATCTGCCACGCGCCAGGCCATGCAGCTCGCTATCGAAATCGGGTGAATACCCACGCTGCGAATGATCTCGATGCCTGGAATGCCGACCCTGTCCATCGGCGGGCAGCGTGGATAGGGGTCTGCGTTGCGGCGGCCAGCGTCTTTCTTTTCGTCGTCGACTCGGGTCTCGTCGCACTCTCTCTTCCAAAGATCGCAGCCGAACATCCGAACGTTGCCCGAGGAACGCTGGCGTGGATCGCCACCGGCTTCCTGGTGGCTCAATCGTCGTTACTCCTAATCGGTGGTCGCCTCGCTGATCGTCGCGGCCGGAAACGCTATTACCTCTTTGGGCTCATGCTCTTTAGCGTCGGAGCGGCGCTCACCTCGGTGGCACCATCGGTCCCGTTGATCATCGCCGCTCGCGTCGTGCAGGGCGTGGGTGGCGCGTTTCTGGCATCCAGTGCGCTGGCCCTCGTGCTGCCGATGTTCCCGCTGTCCAAGGTCCCAGCGGTGATCGGTGCCTGGGGTGCCATTGGGTCTGTGGCCGCGTGGCTCACGCCAACACTCGGTGCGTTCGTCGTGGATATCAACTGGCGATACGCCTTTGGCGGGCTCGCCCCGTTGGGCGTCGTTGTTGCGCTCATTGGACGGCGAGTGCTTCACGACCAGGCAATCACGGATCGTGAAGGGCGAACCGATCGGCTGAGTTATTACGTCGGCCCGATCGGCCTTGGGCTGTTGATGCTGGTGCTGGCGCAAGGCAGCCGTTGGGGATGGTTCTCGCCGCCCGCCATCGTGTTGGGCGGGCTGGCCGTCGTCCTGCTCACGGTCTTCTTGCGGCGCTGTGTTACCGCAGAGGTTCCCCTGCTCGACCTGGCTA
>JAYTKG010000680.1:0-3381 GCA_043730435.1 Acidimicrobiia bacterium
CGGAGAGCGGTGCGCTATGCCGACAGGTGCTGCCGCTTCGAACCGCTTTGTGGAGGCGACGACTACCGCTGGCCGGATCGCCGGTGTCGGCGATGGCGGTGTCATAGGGTTCGAAGGGGTGCCGTACGCGGCTTCGGCCGCCGGTGCCAATCGTCTCCGGCCACTCCAACCACGCACCGCGTGGGACGGTCTTCGAGACGCCACCGCGTGCACGCAATCGTGCCCGCAACCAGCCGAAGCCGTCGCTCTACACCCTGACGTCGCCAACGTGGCTGACTTCATCTTGTGTAACGACCGCGAAGCCGCAGCACGCATTATGAGCTAAACGTGGGCACTCTTCGCCCGACACGGCAATCCGAACAACTACCTCCTCCCCGACTGGCCCGCCTACACACCGACCGACCGCGACACCATCATCCTGGATACACCACCACGGCTCGCTCACGACCTCGACGGCAACGAACGCCAAGCGTGGGACGGCCGCAACCCCACAACGAGGATTTCCGTAACCCAACGGGCCACAGACACCAGCGCTCTGTCCCGTGGGTAAATCCTTTCGATGAGCGCGGCATGTTGGATCTAGTGGGGGTGGCCGTGGCTGCGGCATGGGTCAGCAGATTCGGCATTCACCAGCTGTACAGCCATCCCCTGGCGCTCGCACGCACGATTGATCGAGCTGCGTCCTCCATCGCTCCAGCTGTGAAGGATGCGCTCTCCTCAATCGAGGCCTGAAGTCGCACTGACAGACGGCCGAGCGCATCCGCCTGGGCCATCGCCCCGCCTTCGATCGCTCCCACGATTGCGCTTGTTTGCGCCTCCAAGGCCCGTTCACCAAGCAGCGATTTGATCGAGTCGACGTGATTCAGTCCAACACGACGCGTCGCACCGTACAGGCTAAGCGATAGTCCAGCATCAACAACACGCAAGCAATCGTCGTGTGTGGCTCCTGCAGCACGAGTGTTGACGTATTCCACAAGAAGAGCGGGGACTCGTTGTGCTATTTGCGCCGCAGATATTGCGTCGATTTGGCGTCGAACTATGATCCAATCTTGGGCAACAAGACTCGTTCGTGATATCTCGTACGCCTCGGCATGCGGCAGACCAGCCTCAATAATAGAGTCAAATGACGCAACATCAAATACTTCCTTCGAGGCTTCTGCCGCGACCGTCCTCGGAATAGTCCGAGATTCAAGTACTCTTGCGTATTGTTCCAGCACAGTTCCATTTTCACGAAGGCATGACAGCCGAAGTGTCACCTGGTTCGGATCGCTCTCATTACTCTCCGCCAACTCAGCCAACCAGGCATTGACATCCACCCTTTCCAATATCGCTCGATGAACTGTCACCGTTGCTGTTGGTCCCGTCGGAATGGGAGTTGCTGGCAGAGATTTCAGCTTGGTTCTCCATTGTCTCCAGAAATGATAATAGGCGGAGTTTCCGCTTGCGGCGCCTTGACTTCCCCATCCAGTCGGCTCTATCACCGGAGCTGTCCAGCCATGCGGCGGTCTCATCGGGAAATCTATTCCGCTCATAGCAGTCAGCTCCATTGAGAATGAAAGCAATAGTTCGTTGGGTCTAATTGAACCACCATGAGTAAGCGAGGCAAGGTCTAGAAACCAGTGTAGGTAGCTTTGGAAGACAACCAATGGGCCTGGAGAGGTGGGCGGGCACAGCCGTAGGGCCTCGACATCTACCCGTACTACATCGGCGGCGCTCCAACCATGCGCCGTCATGAGATACGGAGCCAAAGCAGGTAAGCAACCTTGGTTGATCTCGCTGTAATGGGATACAAAGTCGTGTATTTGGTCCGCGTTCATTTCGGCCGTTTGGTTCAGTAACGGTTTCAGGACAGTGTCTCCGTGGACGCGCCGAATCCCCTTCAGGGTCTTTGTGCCGACACGCCAACCCAACCGGTCATATTCCGCAGGCGTGAGGCCCGTTCCAGCCACGCTTTTTTCGCTTGTCATGTGTGCTTTCCTAGCTATCTGAGAGAACATGAATGGCACTGCTGTGAGATCTCGGGCAGCTGGGCGCTAGTCGCCGCGCTGACCAATCCCAGCCCGCCACGATGGTGAGATTTCGCAACCTGGTCGACGAGGGCCGCCAATTCCAGCGGTCGCTGGAATTGGGCCTCGTGCTCGCGCGTTCGTCGAGTGGTTTCCTCTCCTCAGCCAAGTCGATTCTACTATGCCCCCGCCGGGTAGTAGGCGGTGATGTCAGCGAGCAGGTTTGTCGCAGCGTACGTGTACAAGCACACCTTGCCACCAGACCCGATCTTGGTAACGACCAGGTTCGGGACCGTCACACCCGCCAAGTAATTCAAATTCGACGTGTTCGGCATCTCAGCACCACACGGCCAAACCGTCACGAACCCGCCAGCCTGCGCATCAGTAACCGTCACGTTCAAAACCACCGCATCAGCATTCGCCGGCACACCATGCCGACCGGTCACCTGCAACTCCGTCACCGAACCCACCGCCCGCAAACCGATCCCGGCGAACAGACCGTCAACAGTCACACCACCAGCCCGAGAATCCAACAACCGGCCCGGCACCAAAGCACTAAACGACGACCCGGCCGGAGCGGGAGGTAATGAGCCCAACGGCGTCACAGAAGTGGTCACCGACGGCCCGTTGCCAGTGGAGTTCATGGCAACCACCGAGAAGCTGTAGTTAGTTCCGTTTGTCAACCCGGCGAAGGACGCCAAGCGGCCAGTGACCGTCTTGGTCACAGCACCAGGATTTTGGGTAACCAGGTACCCAGTGATCATGGTGCCTCCGTCGCTGAATGGCGCCGCCCAGCTGAGAGTCGCTGACTTGTCCCCCGGAGTTCCCGAAAGCGATTGAACCGCTCCTGGAGGCGTCGAACCAACCGCTGGCGCGGTAGCAGTTACTGAGTTCGATAGAGCAGCGGGCCCCGTTCCGGCAGCGTTGACTGCCGAGACAGCGAAAGTGTAAGACTGACCATTCACGAGGCCGCCGAAAGTGAGCGCCGTCGAGGAGGCTGTCCTCACACTGCCGCCGGGCGACGCTACGACACGGTAGGAGGTGATCGTTGCACCTCCGTCCGACGATGGCGCTGTCCAGGACAAGCTCGCCTGGGCGTTGCCGGCAGCGGCCACGATGGATGTCGGCGCGCTCGCGACGCCCTTCAAATGATTCCAAGGGTCACCCTTACCAGCACTGGCTATGGCCGCTGGATCTATGATGACCGGCATGGAACTCAGCGCTTCGATCGTGGGCACGCCTGCAAGGACAATGTAGAACGCACCACTGGGCCAGGCCCTTAGGTGCGTGGCGTCTATCGGATAGCGCTTGAGGTGGTTCCACAGTCCTGCACCACCAGCGTTGTCGATGGCGGCATCGTCAACGTTGATGACAT
>JAYTKG010000681.1:0-3636 GCA_043730435.1 Acidimicrobiia bacterium
TCGCAAGTATCTCGGACTCGATGAATACCCATTCCACAGTGCGACCGAGCCACGAGTCCTGTTCAAAATCCGCCCCAACCGCATTCTGCACATGGCCCCGGAAATCGCTGGCCTGTCTTGAGACAATCCTTTCCCAGTGGTTGACTCGAGTGTCGATCGATCAGGTGTTGTCGATCCGCCCGGTGAAGCCTTGCCGGCGAGGTAGTCCACGGCAGCGTCGACGTTTCGTCGAGGCATGGCACGAGTCGCGGGGGATCGATGGCGAACGTTGCCAGCGCGATTCCGTCGGGTTCGATCAATTCGTGATGCGTTGCTGACGTCTCGTCGATGGCGACCTCGAAAGCGGTGCTGCCGAACTCGCGACCTTCGTAGCGGATCTGCAGTGGCATGCGCCATGGCCCGTAGCCGAGCCCAGGGATTTCGATCGGGACGGGTTCGGCCTTGCGGGGACGGTGAAGCCTTGCCAGGTGCGATCGGCGAGGGCGGCATCGAATCGATCGAGCCATTCTTCGACTCGGCCACGGAAGATGACGTCGAGGTCGGTGGTCGCACGAGCGTAGATGCCGAGGCGGAGCTGCATCGCCGTTCCACCTTTGACGATGAACGGGTGGGCACCGTCGTCGTGGCGGACGTCGGCGAGCAACTCGCCACCGACCTCCAACTCGGCATCGACGGCTTCACCCTCACCGCCGTCCTGAACGGCCACATCCCCGGTCGCGTCACGCTCCTCGGCCAAACCGCCGCCAAGGTCGTAGCGGCAGGAGTCGAGCACACGTGAGCTTCGCTAGCAGGGTACTGAAAAAGGGCGTTGACGCGTCCCGCGCCGCAACCAGGGAACAATTTCCGCCCGTCAGACCTATCGCTGCATCCGAATGCACCATGAGAGCCGGCTCGAAGCGGTGCATTGCAATGCACCGGTATGTCTCATGCAGTTGCAACAAATGACTGGATGCCGCTCGTAGGGTGCCAAAAAAGGCTTGGGGTGCTCGCGTTGGTTCGTTGCGTCTGGAGAAACTCTCCGACGCAACCGGTCCTGGTTCCCTATCGCGGGGGTCGTTTACAACATCGTTCGGATCACCGCCCTCGACACCGCCGCAGCCTGAAGCCCCGAACCCGCTGCGCCCCTGAAAGGGCACAACGAGACAAGAATCACAGGCCCAACCCCATCAACACCTCAACAAGAAATTGTTCCGCGCCCTGCTAGTCCCTGCTGTCGCTCAAACAGTAGTCACGCACATGGTGTCGCCTTGGGGGAGTGAGGCGGTCATGTTGGGCTCGCTGGGGCCGTAGAGGGCGCTGAGCATGCCCTTCACCATGCCGCGGTCGACGGCGCAGATGACGGGGTGCTCGATGGCGGTGTCGCCGAACGGGCAGTGATTGTTCACGATCTGCAATTGGTTGCCGCGCTTTTCGGTGTGAGCGGCGAAGCCGTGTGCGGTCAATGCATCGGCCACGGCGTGAAGCGCGTTGCGAAGTGAGCGTTGGCCGTTGGCTGCGTCGCCCATGCCGACCGCGATGGCTTTGCCGTATTCGGCCCCGACTTCTTCGGCCATCTTCTCGGCCTGGTCGTGAGGGAGAAGCGCCAGCGCCCGACCGAGTAGTGACAGCACGAGGTCGTCGGTCTTCACCGGCACGTCGAGCGTGACCTGTTCGGCCGCGGCCTTGTACTGCTTGGACGGACGCCCGGCGCCGCCACCTGCTCGACCGGCAGTGACTTCGACGTGACCGGCGATTGCAAGTTTGTCGAGGTGGTGGCGAGCGACATTGGGATGCAATCCGAAGCGATCGGCTACCTGGGCGGCGGTCACGCCTTCGGCATGTTCGTGGATGAACAAATACACCTGGCGGCGGGTGGGATCCCCGAACGCATTGGTGATGGCGGACACGGCCGCGCTGAAGGCACCAGGGCTGAGAGCGTTCTGCTTGGCATGATCACTGCTGCGCTCGACAGCCGGCTCAGCTTGCACAACCGTACCGCTCGCCTCGCCGCTCACAATGAAGCCTGGCTGGGGAAAGTGCGGTCCACGCCGGTATTCTACCTATCGCCGTAGGAGAAATGGCCCGAACCCCCCGGAGCTGCCCGCATGTCCGTCACGAATGACCAGGTAATCGACGCGCTGCGTCCGGTCGAAGACCCCGAATTGCACCGCTCCATCGTTGACCTAGGCATGGTCCGAGACGTGAAGATTGACGGTGGACACGTCCAGGTTCTGGTCGCCCTCACGGTCGCCGGCTGCCCGCTTCGGGCGGAGATCACCAACCGGGTGACGGGCGCCGTTGCGGCGTTGCCTGGCGTCGCCACGACGGGTCTCGACTTCACTGTCATGACCGACCAGGAACGCGAAGCGCTTCGTGGGGTGCTTCAAGGTTCGCAAGGCGGCGGTGGCCACACCCATGCCGGTGGCGGTCACGGTCATGCCGAGGGCAAGATCAGCCCGTTCAATGAGCCGGGCTGCAAGACCCGCCCGCTGTTGATCTCATCGGGCAAGGGAGGCGTCGGCAAGTCAAGCGTTACGACCAACCTTGCGGTTGCCTTGGCCCAGCGTGGCCACAGCGTTGGCATTGTCGATGCCGATATCTACGGCTTCTCCATCCCCCGCATGCTGGGTGCCGATCGTGACCCTGTCGTCATCGATCAGATGCTGCTGCCGCCCGAGTCGCACGGCGTTCGGTGCATCTCCATTGGCTACTTCGTACCCGAAGGCCAAGCGGTTGTGTGGCGCGGTCCGATGCTTCACAAGGCGCTCGAGCAGTTCCTCACCGACGTGTTTTGGGATGAGCCCGACTTCCTGCTCGTCGACATGCCGCCCGGCACCGGTGACATCGCGTTGTCGCTCAGCCAGTACCTGCCCCGCGGTGAGGTATACGTGGTCACCACGCCGCAGCCCGCCGCACAGAAGGTGGCCCGGTTGTCGGCTGCGATGGCGGCGAAGGTGAACCTGGAAGTGAAAGGTGTCATCGAAAACATGAGCTACTTCACCGGTGACGACGGCAAGCGCTACGAGATCTTCGGCTCGGGTGGCGGCGCAGAACTGGCCGAAGAACTGGGCGTGCCGCTGCTTGCGCAGCTCCCGCTTGTTTCTGCGTTGCGCGAAGGTGGCGACAACGGCAACCCGATCACGGCCGCCGATCCGAGCAGCGAGTTGGCGGCGGCATTTAGAGCTATGGCCGAGCGCATCGCGGTTGATCTTCGCCCCAAAAAGGTCTTCAACAAGGAACTCAAAATCGTCTAACCAAGCGGGTCAAAGGCCAAGCGATGTCAGCGCTGTGGTCCAATCTGTGACGAGAGCCTTTTGGGCTTCCCGCAAGCCCGCCTTGCCGTCGCAGACGGCACGGTAGAGCTTGAACTCGACGGCATCCTTGTCGCCCGCAGTGGTACCCGCCTCGCCCTTGCGAGCTTGCGGCCAGAGGTTCTTCGGGCTGGTTGGGCTGCCGCCGAGTGAGAGGTTGATCATGTGATCCTCCTCGTAGTCGGCCAGTGATCCGGGTCGGGTGTAGGCGATCATCTGCTTGGCCTTCAGCTTGTTGGTAAACGAGCTCGATGGTCGGATGGACCCGGAGTACCCACCAACACAGATGGTCGTGTCGATCGTCGATGGCGTTACGTCCGGATTCAGCGCTCCCGGTGTGCATGTC
>JAYTKG010000682.1:0-9542 GCA_043730435.1 Acidimicrobiia bacterium
TCTCGATCTTCGCTCGGCCGACCGGGTCGCAGCCATCGTGACGGGCGTGCGCAGTCTTTCCGACGGTGCGTCACAGCTCCTCGGCAAGGGCGAGTTGCATCGTGTGATCGTGGAGATGCGCACGGGCTATCTGCTGGTTGCTGCGATTGGTGGCGGCTCGGTGCTCGGCGTCGTTTGTGGCAAGCAGTGTGACCTAGGCCTCGTCAGTTACGAAATGGCAATGGTGGTGCAGCGAGTCGGTCACCAACTCACCCCAGAGTTGATCACCGAGCTCACCAACCTCATCCGCAGCAACATGTAACAGAACGCTCATCGCTAATGCAGGCGGCTCCGGGCCACTCGCCCGATTGCCGAGCAAAGCGAGAAGGAGCGACAACGAGCGGTAGCGAGGGAGCGACGTTGCTACACGGTATCGTGACGTCGTGACTTCGACGGACGTGCTCATTATTGGAGCCGGCCCGGCAGGCACAGCAGCCGCCATCACGCTTGCCGACAACGGCACCCGCGTGATGGTGGTGGACAAAGCCACTTTCCCCCGCGACAAGTGCTGCGGCGACGGTCTCACCACCGCTGCGCTACGCATTCTGGAAGGGCTCGGTTTCACACCCGACATGGTGCCGTCCTGGCAGCAAGTCGACGCGGCTTGGGTGCGTTCACCATCGGGCCGTGAGGTGTCGCTTCCGTTTCCTGAAGGTCGTGGCGTCTACGGCGCCGTCGTTCCCCGTCGAGAGCTTGATGCCGCTCTCGTGCAGCTCGCCCGCGCGAGAGGGGCCGAGATTTGGGAGGGTTGCGGGCTCACCTCGATCCGCACAACGGGCGAAACGGTGGAGGCGGAAGTCGACGGAATAGGTACCGTGCACGCCAAGTACGTGATTGCGGCCGATGGCATGTGGAGCCCGACGCGCAAGATGCTCGGCCTGGCTGGCGAGGCGTACTTGGGCGAGTGGCATGCGTTTCGTCAGTACGCCGAAAACGTCACCGGCAGTTCAGCCGACAAGCTCTGGGTGTGGTTCGAACCCGATTTGCTACCGGGTTACATGTGGAGCTTTCCGCTTCCGGGCAATCGGGCCAACGTTGGTTTCGGCATCCTGCGTGATGGCGTGCGCAAGGTGCAGTACATGAAGGATCTGTGGCCCGAGTTGCTGGTCCGTCCCCACATCGCCGCCGCGCTCGGACCGAACGTCACATGGCCGGAGCGACACACGGCCTGGCCCATTCCGGCCCGTATCGACAAGGCGGTCTACGGTCACGACCGGGTGCTGTTCGTGGGCGACGCCGTCGCCGCCACCGACGCCCTCACCGGCGAAGGAATCGGCCAGGCGTTACTCACGGGCACGCTGGCGGCCGTTGCTATCACCAACGCTACCGGCGTGTCAGCGGTGCAGACCGCGTACGCCACCAGCGTTCGTCATCACCTGTTGGCCGATCACAAGATGTCGATGCTGCTCGGACGCGCCCTCAAGCACGATCGCGGCGCCAGAGGCTCCGTATGGCTGGCCGGGTCGACCGAGTGGACGCGGCGGAACTTCGCCCGCTGGCTGTTTGAAGACGAACCGCGGGCCATTCTCACCACACCGAAACGGTGGCATCGCCACTTCCTCAACCAGTCCGGCGCGTATCGCTAAGGCACTACCGTGACCGGTATGCGTACCCGACTGACCGACCTGTTAGAGATCGAACATCCGGTGATGCTGGCCGGCATGGGCGGCGTCAGCTATCACCGTCTGGTCGCGGCCGTGAGTGAAGCCGGTGGTATCGGTACGCTCGGCGCGTCAACCATGCGAGCAGCCGAACTGGTTGAGGAAATCGCGGCCACCCGGGCTCTGACCAGCAAGCCGTTCGGTGTCGATCTCCTCACCGCGCTTCCGGGTCAGGTGGAGAACGGCGTGCAAGCGTTGATCGATGGCGGTGCCCGATTGTTCGTTGCCGGTCTCGGTGTGCCCCGTGAGGTGATTGATCAGTTGCACGCCGCCAACGTGATCGTCGGCTCGATGTGCGGCAAGGTGCGTCACGCCGTTGGCGCGGTGGCGAGCGGCTGCGACTTCGTGGTTGCGCAAGGCACCGAAGGCGGTGGCCATACCGGCACGGTCGCCACGGTGGCGCTTGTCCCCCAGGTCGTCGATGCCGTCGGCTCCAAAGTGCCGGTGGTCGCGGCGGGCGGGCTTTTTGACGGTCGTGGTCTGGCGGCCGCGCTGGCGCTCGGTGCTGACGGCGTGTGGCTTGGCACTCGCTTTATCGCCACGCCCGAAGCTCGAGCGGTGGCCGGATACAAAGAGGCCATCCTGGCTGCGGCCGAGGACGGAACGGTCATCAGCCGGGCCTACACGGGCAAGACCTGCCGCGTCGTTCGCACCGAGTGGACCACCTACTACGAGGAGCATCCCGATGAGTTGGCGCCGTTCCCCGAGCAGGCCATCCGCTCCATGAAGGCCGGCGTGAACCACCTGGGCCATCCTGACGGCTTTGGGGTGGATAGCTCTCGCGAGTTCATGCCGTGTGGTCAAGGCGTAGGAGCTATCCACGAACTGACACCGGCCGGCGACATAGTGCGAAGCGTGGTCGCCGAGGCCGAAGCCACCCTCGATCGGCTCCTGAACGCGCGAACGCGATAACTCTCGGCGGTGTCTCCGCCTTTGGGTGGAGATGCAATAGCCAGACGGCTGACGACGCTCGGCGGAGGCTTTGGTTGAGTGACATTGGAGGAAGCGATCCGATGACTCACCACCCCGCAACGCGGCAACTGCCCGCTCGACTCAGCAACGAAGGGCGGGCCCTTCTTAGCAGTACTCGTGCGCGTTGGGATCGACAAGGGTGGCGCGGCATCACCCTCGCCCTGGTCGGCGCCGCCCTCATTGCGTTCACCACGACGTTACGATCCACGGGATTCGGCGTGGGTGTACTGGACAATGTCACCGAACTCAGGCCCGATCTGCCGTTTCCGACGTGGCTGCTTCGGGTGCCCGGATCGTTGATTGCGCCAGCGCCGCGCTTGCCAGTGTGGGGCTCCATTGGCCAGGTCCTCATCGTTGTTGGGATGGCCGAACTCTTGCTCGGGCGTCGACGCACCCTGACCATTGTGATCATTGCTCAATTCGTCACTTCGCTCGCTGGTCGCGTCCTGGTGCAGCTCGCCGACCACTCCATCATCTCGCTGCCAGGCGCGCAGTTGATTGTGCGTGACACTGGCCCGTCAGCTGCAGTGGTCACCCTCGCCGTAGCCCTCGCGTTCGCGCATCGCATGAAGATCCTTGGGTGTCTTATTGCCGGCGGCCTCTTTCTCGATGCCATCACCACCACCTCACTGGCCGGATACGAGCACCTGATCGCCGTAGGCTGCGGCGTAGGGCTTGGGCTACTCCCCCGCCACGCTGCTGCCATCGGCGTGGCCTTCCGGCGACGGGTGCGATTCCTTCCCGCCGCCGTTGTTGTCGCCGCCTCGATAATGCACCTCATCTTGGCGATTAATCATCCGTTCGGGCGGCACCTCGTGCGGCTGGGCATGGATGCCGTTCCGTTCGTGTCAGCTCGGCACACTGGCCTCGCCCACGCCATCATCGCCTACGCCCTCATCCTGCTCGCCTACGGGTTGCGCCGCGGCCAACGAATGGCGTGGGTCATGACCCTGGCGGCACTCATGCTCACGCTGATCACGCCAATTCGCACGGTGCTCGACGTCGGCCAAACTTTCGCTGCTGTTGCACTGCTGCTCTTTCTGCTGTGGCAGCACGCGAACTTCACCGCCCCCATCAACGCCCGTGTGGCCAACCGAGGCATCACCGTCGTGGCGGGTGTGGCCACCTCGGCAGTGTCAATGGTGGCCTTCGTCACCACCAGGTCGCAACGTCCATTGCAGCGTCCGGCGCTGCGCCACACCATGTGGATGGTTGCCGGGCGAATGGCAGGGCGACGCTCATTTCAGCCCCATCCGCGCTTCGACCCCTTCGTGACTCTTGTCGGCGTGGCCCTCGCCATCGCGAGCGGCTGGTTGCTGACCCGACCAGCATCGTCAACACCATTGCAACCAACACCACTCGACCGTCGGCGAGCAAGACGTGTGGTGGAGACCTACGGCAGTGACACGCTGGCGTTCTTCGCACTTCGTGACGACAAACAACTCTTCTTCCACCAGAACTCGGTGGTGGCGTTCGCCGTTCACCACGGCACTGCACTGGTATCGCCCGACCCCATCGGACCGGCCGATGAGCGAGAGGAAGTGTGGGCGGCGTTCATGTCCACCGCCCAACAACAGGGCTGGTCCGTAGCCGTACTCGGTGCCTCGGCCGAGTGGCTTGGCGTGTATGAGGCGAACCACTTGAAGGCGATGTACATCGGTGATGAAGCCGTGGTCGATTGCACCGCATTCCACATGGACGGTGGGCCGAACAAGGCGCTGCGCCAAGCCGTGAACCGAGTAGCCAAATACGGCTACACCATTTCCTTCCACGACCCGGCCCACCTCGATGACGACGTGCGTAACCAGCTCGATGCACTGGTTGGTTCCAGTCGCCGCGGTGAAGCCGAGCGGGGCTTTTCCATGACACTCGGTCGCCTCTTCGAAACAACCGACCATGGTCTCCTCCTGGCCGTGTGCTCCAATCCTGAGGGCACGCCCGCTGCATTCGTGCAGTACGTTCCGGCGGCGGGTATCGCCGGCTACTCGCTTGATGTCATGCGCCGCGATCGTGGGGAGCACCCGAACGGCCTGCTCGACTTTGTCATCGTGCGCACCATCGAGCACGTCCGCAGCCTTGGCGGCACGGGCCTATGTCTGAACTTCGCCACGATGCGAGGGGTGTTGGCCGGCGAGCAGGAATTCGGCCACTTCAACCGCTTGATCCGGTGGGCCCTTCACCAGGGCAGCACATCAATGCAGATCGAATCGCTGTGGAAGTACAACGCCAAATTCAACCCGGCCTGGCAGCCCCGCTACGCCGTGTATCAGGCAGCGGCCGATCTTCCCGGAACCGTGGCCGCCATGGCCAAGGCCGAGGCAATCTGGGAACTCCCCGTCATCGGTCGCTTCTTCAAACCAAAGCCGCAACCGATCGCCGCCTAACGACCACCTCGCTAACCTTACGCACACAACCTTGTGACACCCCCTCGGTAGGTTGGGAGGCATGACCATGACCACTCGGATGCTTGTTGAAGACTTTCTTCAAGGCGGCTTCCCTCGCGGCACACAACTCATCAACGGCGAGGTGGTCATGCACGACCCAACCCTGCTCCATCAACGCGCCGTCGGGCGCATTCACCTTGCTCTTGGCATCTGGACGATGGCCGACCCCCAGCGGGGCGAAGCCGGGCTTGGCGGTAATTGGCGCTTCGGCCCTGCCACCTCGCTCATCCCCGACGTGTGGTGGGTCCCAGCCAACATCTCAGCCCAGCTCGAAGGGTTGCTGCACGAGGAGCATCCCGGCATCGCAGTCGAAGTCCGCTCCCCGTCCACCTGGCACTACGACACCGGCGTGAAGCTCCGCTACTACGAAAGCGCTGGCGTGCAAGAAGTATGGCTAATCGATACTGCTGCTTGCAGCGTGATCGTCCATCACCGCAGCACACCCGCATGCCCAGTATTTGATGAGAGCTACGAAATCGCCGAAGGCCAGCTGACATCACCCCTGCTCGAAGCTTTCGCCATGGCGGTCCCGCCGCTCTTTGCCGGCTCAGCCTCCATCTCCTGAGCCGTCACTCCAACGGCCAATACGGCCGTCGCTGGCAATGTGTCCGTCGCGCATCGGCCGTAGCATTGCACCCATGACGTTTGCTGACCTCGCCCGTACCCGCGCCGCCGAGGTCTGGGAACAGTCGATAACGCCGGCGCTGTACGACTACATCGCTATCCCGAATGTGTCGGAGGCATACGACGCGGACTGGAAAGCGCACGGCTACATGGACGCCGCGGTCACCCTGATCGCCGACTGGTGCCGGGTACGCCCTATCCCCGGGCTTACCGTCGAAGTGGTGCAGATTGAGGGTCTCAGCCCGCTCATCCTGATGGAAATACCGCCCGCCGGTGGAGCCAGCGCGACCGATACCGTGCTGCTCTACGGCCATCTCGACAAACAACCCGAGATGAGCGGCTGGCGTGAGGGTCTTGGCCCCTGGACGCCCGTACGTGAAGGTGACCGCCTCTACGGCCGTGGCGGAGCCGATGACGGGTACGCTGCGTTTGCGTCCCTCACCGCCATCGAGGCCGTGCACGCAGCAGGCGGGGCCCACACCCGTTGCATCGTGATGATTGAGGCCAGCGAGGAGTCTGGCAGCCCCGACCTGGCCGCCTACGTCGAGCATCTGCTTGATCGCATCGGCACGCCGAGCCTGGTGGTGTGCCTTGACTCGGGCTGCGCCAACTACGAGCGATTGTGGGTCACCACCAGTTTGCGCGGGCTCGTGGGTTTTACGCTCACCGTCGACGTGCTCGATGAAGGAGTGCACTCGGGTGACGCCAGCGGCATTGTGCCGTCAAGCTTCCGCATTCTGCGCCAGCTGCTCGACAGGATCGAAGATCCCACTTCCGGTCGAGTGCTTGTGCCCGAGATGCACGTCGACGTCCCCGCTGATCGCGCCGTCCAGGCTGCGGCGACGGCGCAGGCACTGGGATATCCGGCCAGCAACGATTTCCATCTTCACGGCCACACCCAGCCGATGGTTGCAGATGCAACAGAACAGTTACTCAACCGCACCTGGCGGCCGACGCTTTCCTACATTGGTGCCGGCGGTTTTCCCCCGCCTGATCGTGAGGGCAACGTGTTGCGTCCGTCTACGTCGCTCACACTTTCGTTCCGCCTCCCTCCCACCTGTGACGCTCATGCTGCGATGGACGCGGTCACTAAAACCCTGCTCGCCGATCCGCCTTCCAATGCCACCGTGACGATCAACGGGCGAGAAGCCGCTACCGGTTGGAACGCGCCGGAGTTCGCGCCCTGGTTACTTGAGAGTCTCGACGCCGCGTCCTGCGAGACGTTTGGGTTGCCGACCCTGACGGAAGGCGAGGGCGGCAGCATTCCGTTCATGGGCATGCTGGGCCACAAGTTCCCCGACGCGCAGTTCGTGATCACCGGTGTGCTCGGCCCTGAAAGCAACGCCCACGGACCAAACGAGTACCTCCACCTGCAGACGGCCGAACGCATTACCGCAGCGCTGGCCATCGTGCTCAACGATCACGCCAAGCGGTAGACGGTGTTCCGTCTGCTGCGACGCAATCGAGATTTCCGCGCCCTGTTCATTGGCGAAGTCGTCTCCCTCGGCGGGGACTGGTTCGGGACGGTCGCCATCGTGGGCGTGCTGAGCGACGCCACCAATGGTTCGGCCCTCGCCGTCGCCGGCATTTTCGTCGCGCAAATGCTGCCGTCGTTCCTGCTTTCGCCCTTCGCAGGGCCGGTCGCCGACCGGTTTGATCGCCGTGCCGTCATGGTGGCGACATCGCTGCTCGCCAGCATCGCAGCCCTCGGATTCTTGTTCGTCACACCAGGCCGCATCTGGGTGGCGTACGTGTCGCAGCTCATCATCTCAAGCCTGGCTGCGTTCTTCGCTCCCGCCGCGGGTGCGGCGCTGCCGAACCTGGTGGATGCAGCCGATCTACCCGACGCCATCCGCGCCACCAGCTCGCTGTGGGGCATCATGCTGGCGGTCGGTTCGGCCGCGGGCGCCCTGTTCAATCAGCTTTTTGGACGCGATGCATCATTCGTTGCCAACGCAGCCAGCTTCGTCATTGCTGGTGGAGTGATGTGGACGATTCGGCGTTCGACCAACGCCGAGCGCGGCTCGGTCCGACCACGGGTCCACCCCATCAAAGACAGTCACGAAGCCATCGTGTACGCCCGCCGTGACCCAGCGCTCATGGCGCTGATCTTCGCCAAGGGCGGCGTCGGCTTGTCGGGCGGCGTGGTCGCGCTGCTCGCGACGCTGTCCGTTGAGCGGTTCCATGCCGGTGACACCGGCGTCGGCATTCTGCTTGCCGCCCGTGGCGTTGGTGTCGTCGTCGGTCCGCTGTGGGCGAAGCACTACACCTCAAACGGCATCGCCACGGTGCTGAAAGTCTGTGGCCTGTCGTGCGTGGTGTACGGCGTGGCGTACGTTGGTGTTGCGATGGCACCGGTCATTGGTCTTGCCGCTCTCGGCACCATGATTGCCCACCTCGGCGGCGGCAATCAGTGGTCGCTCTCGGTGTACGGCATTCAGGCCCGATCGTCCGACGAGTTCCGCGGCAGGGTGTTGGCCGCCGACATGGCCATCGTGATGTTTGCCTCAACCATTAGCTACTTCGTCGCAGCGTTCCTGCAGCGAGCACTCGGTACCGGCACAGCCATGGCCATACTCGGCGTGTTGGCCGTGGCCTGGGGTCTCCTCTACCTCCGCTTTACCCGAACTCTCCGCGAGGAAAACGTGCTGCAAACGCAGCCCACGGCTGCGTAGCCCGTGGCGATCACAAAGAACAAGCCATTCGTCACCCGCACCGGACGCGTCCTGAGCGACGCTGAAATCGGCGCTATTGCCGACGAGGTGGCCGGCGACATTGATGTGGAGGCGCTGAAGCCACGCCGTCGTGGCCGTCCCAAGCTCGAAGGTGGACCGGCCGACGTTGTTGCTGTCCTTCGCTCGCTTCGACCCAGGAGTCCCCAATTCTGTTTGAGTCCATCAGGGTGAACGTACAGTCTGAACTCACCAGCCAGTCATGCGAATGTGAACTGTGACTGGTCGTTCACCCTGATGAACCCAAACAAAAACATCCGCCGCGCCCCGCAGCTGCCTGTCTCACCCCAGCAGAAAGAACGACCTGCTCAGCAGTCTCTAAAATGGTCAGCCGTCAGGTGTGGGGATGGCCGTTGCGTCGAGCACTTGGAGGTGGTTCGACAGGACGTCGCTGTTGGGGATGAACACGATCGAGCCGTCCTCCAACTGCATCTCCATGCTCGCCGGACGTACCGCGACGATGCGACCGGTTCGACCTGCGGTCTTCACAGTCCAGCCCGGATGCACCACGCCACGCAGGTAACGGCCGGCCGCGATATGACGAGAGATGTCTCGACCGCCGAAGCCGACCAGCAGTGCCGCGGACAACGAAATGCAGGCCAGCATGGCCGCGAGAACCAGGTTGACCACGGCGGTGTCGATACCCAACTGAGCGACACCGATGAGTGCAGCAAAACCCATCACGACCGCTGCGATCATGCGTTCGAGACCGGGCTTGCGTTCGCCCGTGGCCTTCAGAATGCCTCGGCCCACGGTCATGCCCAGCAACGTGCCCGCCACCTTGCCGCCAATGACCATCACTCCGGCCACCACGACCTTCGGGACATAGGCAATGATGCTGCTCGGGATGTGGTCGAGTGAGCCGGGGCTCGACTGAGCAAGCGCGAATAAGACACCAGCCACGACGAAGAGCCAGAACACAAAGCTGGCAATAGCTGGTGCCACTTCCTTGATGGCGTCGGGCTGATTTGGCCTGGTGAGATACTTCTTCAGCTGCGGGGCCAGGATCGAACCCAGGATGAAGCAAACCGCTATAACCGCACCCGCGATTATCAATGACTTCATTTATT